>JBPCVB010000447.1:0-16970 GCA_051010855.1 Pirellulaceae bacterium
TGATTCGTTCAGGTCGACCTGGCGAGTCGGCGGTAATGGCTGGTGACAAATTGGCTCGGGAGTTCGACGGGCGACTGGAAGACTTGCCCGGAGCCGGTCGCCCTGAACTTAAATCAATTAGCCCGGCCGTCGCCGATGCGGCGTATTGCCAGATTATGGCCGGCATTGAACTGGGCCGCCGGATTGCCGCGTTGTCCGACGATCGTATCACGATGCGGATCTCGTCCAGCAGCGATGCCATCCAGTTTTGCCAAAGTCATTTGCCCGGTTGGTCAGCGATGCGCGCCAGGAAGAGTTTCACATTGTCACGCTGGACACCAAAAACCAGGTGATCGACACGCATCAAATTACAGTGGGCACACTGGACGCCAGTTTGGTTCATCCGCGAGAAGTGTTTCGCGCGGCGATCCGGGATGCGGCAGCGTCGATCATTCTTGTGCACAATCATCCGTCCGGCGATCCGACGCCCAGCCCCGAGGATTTCAACGTTACGTCCCGGCTGGAGTCATCCGGCAAGACACTGGGCATTCAGGTACTGGACCACATCGTGCTGGGCAAGAACTCCGCCGTCAGCATTCGCGAAGCCCGCTAAAGTGATCGTCGACATGCATACGACACAACATGCTGCATGTAGGGACAATGGTCTCGAGCTACGTAGGACGGGACCATTGTCCCGTCAGTTCAGAAGAACAGATGCCGTCTCTCACTGATCCAGCGAAGGTATTGGCGCTTGGGCAGTTGATGGCTCGGGCAGTGTTTCCCTCAAGTTGTCCAACAGCCGCCTGGCAACTACGTCCTCAGGGTTTCGCTTGAGGGCTGCTTGCAGGTCCTGTCGCGCCGCTTCGGTATGACCCAGCTGGGCATAATGAAAGCCGCGTACGGTAACCGGAAAACTGGCTTGAGGATTGTCTTTGGTGAATTGGCCCAGTTGATCCATTTGCGCGATGTAGTCGCGATTGCTGTACAACTGTCGATAGCGATCGATCACAAACGACCATTGCTCAAATGGCAACAGTTCGGTAGCTCTTGCCAGGGCATCATAAGCGATATCGTAACGGCCAGCTGCAAAACCGGCTTGCGAGCCAAACAGAAAAACCAGTCCGTTATTGCCATCTTCAACGGAAGCGTGGCGGGACATACGCACAGCTTCTTCGTACCGCTGCTGGCGAAAGGCCTGTTCTGCCTGTTGTTGCCACGATTGCGCCGTCGGGCTGACTGGCACCAAAGTCGCTGAGCCTGACGTGCGTAACACACTTTGAGCCGGTGCGGAGGGAGCTGTCGAACCTGGTACACGTGACGGTGCCACCGATGGAGCCAGTGCAGGAGTGGGTTGGGCTCCGACAAGCGGTACGGCAGGTGCCACACCATAGGCAGGCGCGGGTGTCAGGTAGGCCGATGGCGGTGGATCGACGTAGCCGTATCCTGGTCCGTAATTGCCATGATGACCGTACCCGTTGTGAAAAGCTCCACCAAACAAGGGACCAATTTCGATTCCAAAATTGCCGTCATAAAACCCGTAGGACAATCCATGCGGTGTGATGGACACAAAACTCTTGCCGCCGTGATGATGGCCTCCATGATGGTGTCGGCCATGAGAATTTCCGCGATGACCGCCCCTTTTGTGTTTGTCATCCAGCGCCAATGCGGTTGAGACATTCAATGAAGAGAAGGCAATGGCGGCCAGACTGGTCAAACAAAAAACTCGCCACCGGCGGATACCGGAATTGCGACACAACATGGGAACACCAGGGGTTTGATCAATGAACTGCGGTTGCGGACAGGAACGTTAACCGCAAACCCCGTGCCCGGTCGAAACGGCCTGTTTTTTACGAGTGAAGCGCGTCCGATGTTGTTTTTTGGCAACATGAGTTTGCTGCCATTTCGCGGCAAACGGGCAGGGAAATCCGTGTGGCGACCATCGGGATTCCAGCAGATCGCAGGGATTGTATTGGCCAACTCATCAACGAAAATAGACGGCGAAGTCAACCAATCGTTACTTGCAGGATTCGCCGATGACCAAGCCTTCCCGCCGAATTGATTCGACCCGACAACAGCAGCATCGCCGCGGATTCCTGCAGACTTCAGCAGCCGCCGGTCTGACCGCAGCAGCCGTACCGTACTTTGCCTGGAGCCAACCGGCATTTGCCAACCAGTCGGCCAATGACCGTCCACGGGTCGGTTGCATTGGCGTCGGCAGCATGGGCACCGGCGACGCCCGTGGTCACAACAACTTTGGCGATATCGTAGCGGTGTGTGACGTTGACTGGAAACACTTGCGAGCCGCCCATCACGACGAACAAATTGGCAAGGGCAAGTCGGCGGTTTACGACGATTACCGCAACGTGCTGGATCGCGACGACATTGATGTGGTCAGCATCGTCACGCCCGATCACTGGCACGTTAAGATTGCCGTGGAAGCGCTACAGGCGGGAAAACATGTGTTTTGTCAAAAGCCGTTAACGTTGACACTGGAAGAAAACCGGCTGATTCGCAATGCTTGCCGCGCTTTCCCCGACCAGGTGTTTTTCATTGGAACCCAGCAGCGCAGCAACCGCGACCTGTTCCTGCGAGCCATCAACATGGTGCAAAAAGGATTACTGGGAGACATTCGAAAAATTACAATAGGCATTAACGGCAGTCCAACTGGCGGCCCGTTTGATGTTGCCGAAGTGCCCTGGAATCTCGATTGGGAAAAATGGCTCGGACAGGCTCCGCAGGTGGACTTTCGCGAACCGCGTTGCCATTACGAGTTTCGTTGGTGGTACGAGTATTCGGGTGGCAAGTTTACCGACTGGGGCGCTCACCATGTGGACATCGCCACGTGGGCCATCGGTCAGGACGGCGAGGGACAGGGACCGGTGGAAATCGACGGAACCGACGCCCAGCATCCAGTGGAATTCAAGGACGGCGATCCGCTAGTCGACGACTGCTACAACACGTCGCATGACTTCAACGTGATTTGCCGTTTCGATAATGGCATCGAAATGCACGTGACCAGTCGTGGGGACAACGGTGTCAAGTTCGAAGGGACCAAGGGCCGTATCTTCGTCAACCGGGAACGAATTACTGGTCTGCCCATTGAGGAAAACTGGGACGAGGGCCAGTACACCGACGACGATATCGTGGCGTTGTACAAGGGTAAGCCGCATGAAGGACACAAAGCCAATTTCTATCGTTGCATCGCCGAAGGCGGTCTGCCTGTGTCAGATGTCTACTCGCATGTGCAGGCGATGAGTACCTGCCACCTGGCTGCGATCGCGGCGCGACTGAATCGAGTTATTCGGTGGGATCCGGTCAAGGAACAAATCACGGGCGACGAACAGGCGGCCGCGATGGTTGCCCGGACACCGCGGGAAGGATATGAAATCCCGCAGGTTTGAAACCCGATATTCATCGAATCGCGACGGAACCACGTCACCGAATAAAAGGCCGAATTTTATGGGGCGATTATCCACAGGTGTCTTGTTCCTGCTCATCATGTGCAGCCTGCCACAGCTCGCCATGGCCCAGAATATGTCCGCTGATGATGCCGCGGAAGACTTGCAACTGCAGGGCGAATACAGCGGACGAATCCAGCTTGGTGGCGAAGACCAGGAAAAAATCGGTGTGCAGATTATTGCGTTGGGGGACAACCAGTTTCAGGGCGTGGCGTATTTTGGCGGACTGCCCGGCGACGGCTGGGACCAGACAGAAACTCATAGCATGGAAGCCGGTTTGACCGACGGCCAAATTGTCTTTGAGGACGCAGGGAGCAAACTTGTTTTGGCCGATGGAGTAGTCCAGCTGTGGGGAGAGGATGACGGTGGTGCTCCGCTGGCGATGGGCTCTTTGGCGCGTGTGCAGCGTCAAAGCCAATCGCTGGGCAAACAACCGCCGGAGGGCGCAACCGTGTTGTTCGACGGGTCCGACGGCAGCCAGTTCACAGCTGGTTCGAATGAGCCGATGGTTGACGGCGTTTTGAGACAAGGAATCCGCACGCACGAAAACTTTGGCGATTGCCACTTGCATATCGAATTCAAGTTGCCGTTTGAACCCGACAAACGCGACCAGGCTCGTGGCAACAGCGGCTTGTACATGCAGGGTCGCTATGAAATTCAAATGCTCGATTCGTTTGGACTGAGCGGCGAGCACAACGAATGCGGCGGCATTTACAGTGTCAAAAAGCCGGACGTGAATATGTGCTACCCGCCTGAGTCCTGGCAAACCTACGACATCGACTTTACCGCGGCACGCTGGAATGAGGACGGTGAAAAAGCGGCCAGCGCACGCATAACGGTGTATCACAACGGCGTGCTGATCCACGATGACGTGGAAATCCCCAATCCGACCACCGCGGCACCGTTGGAAGAATCGCCTGAACCGGGGTTCATTTATCTGCAGGATCACGGCAGCCAGGTGCGCTTCCGCAACATCTGGCTCGTTGAGAAGTAGTAAGTCACTGCCGAACAAATGATAAAACAACGATTCGCCATACCGATCGCACTGGTTTGTCTGGGAGCGGTGTTTACCGTTCAAGCACAGGATGTCCAGCTCCATTCTGAAAACGTCGATCAGTGGCGTGATCACATCCTGCCCGGAGATGGCGACCTGTCGTGGCAGCAAATCCCGTGGCTCACGACCTTCGCCGATGGCATTGTCGCAGCTGATGAGGCCGACAAACCGTTGCTGTTGTGGACGATGAACGGACACCCTTTGGGCTGCACGTGAAACAACGGCGTGCTGGGCCGTCGGTCCATCTGGTCGAACGAACGGGTCATCGATCTGGCCGCACTGTTCGTGCCGGCAACCGATGAAGTCTGGCGTTTGCAAAACGGTAACGACCCCGAGTGCCGGCATTTTCAAAAGATCGCCGATGTCGGTCACTACCGCCATCACCGTTCGACGCGTCAGGGGATTTATGTGTGTACGGCCAGTGGCGTGTTACTGGGATCGATGAATTCGCATAACGCCGAAGCTGTCGCACAGATGCTGGAAGACAGTCTGGAACAATTCGCCGCCATGACGCTGGCAGAACGGAAATTGCCTGCGGATGCGGACATACGCCCGGCCCATCGCTGGGAAGAGAGTTATCAGACCGACGGGCTTGATCTGACAATGTACGCTCGTGACTTGCCGGAATCCTGCGACCCGGACGAGGAATCGCAACCGGCATGGAATCAGGACCGCATCTGGTTCTCCCAGGCCGAAGCGGGCTCCTTCCTGCCCCCGGATCGTGAGCGGCTGGAGGCAGGAGCGGAATACACCCTGCCCTCGTCGCTAGTCACCCGCATTGTCCGATTCAGCATCATCGACACGGTCAGAGGTCAAACGACCTTTTACTCTCCGGAGGAAGTCGCTGACTCGACGATTCGGGCTACGATTGAGTCCGTCTCTGAAAACGCAATCACGTTGCGACTATCTGGCCAAACAAGTGCAGAGTCGGCAAAATCCCGCGGCCGAGACCTGCCTCACGGAATCCGCACGCAACTGCTGGGACAAGCCACGTGGAATCCAAACGCACGGCGGTTCTCATCCTTTGAAATCGTAGCGGTCGGTACGCGATGGGGTCGCACGGTCTTTAACGGGCGACGCAGCCAACTGGAAGAATCGCCCGTTGGATTCGTTATACAGCTGACACCTGCCGATGCGCCGCTAGTCGCGCCCTCGTTTTTATGGGGCTATCGGGCAGCATGGGTCAAAGGTCCGCCGCGGAACTAGATACAAAAAAAACGTCGCCGAAATATTCCGGCGACGTATGTCTTGAAGGTCGATGGCAAGTGCCAATTAGAAATCAGCCGTGGGTGGAGGCTGATAGGTCATGGTGCCGTAGGAGGCAACGGGCAACAGGGGCACGTGCCGATTGCCGGAAATATTGCGGCGTGCGGCGTTGTCACCAGGATAGAACTGAATGCCGACAAACACGTCCCATGACGGCTGGGCGAACTCCTTGAACTGGCCGCCGGTGCCAAACGAATTGCCGGTGCCACTATCGTGAATGTAGTGCCAGTTGGCCACGACTTCGGTTCGCTGATTAAGTGGTGCATTCATGTTCAATCCGACAATGAAATCGCCCACATCGTTTCCGCGAGCAGGAATTCCGGCAAACAGCATGGTCTCGCCACCGGAACGCCAGTTGGCACGCCAGTAAGTGTTGTACTGATCAACAATACGAATCGGTACGATGCCGCCCGGATTGACCGGATCTCCGTCGACAATGGTTTCGCCGTTGGCGCCATAGGCAGTCCAGAAGCCAACCTCATTGCGGCTGTCCAGGGCGTAACCGACCAGCAATCGAACCTGATTCAAATCAAGATGATCATTGCCATCTTCGGAATAATTGCGTGCCAGAAGGTAATCCCATACCATTCCAAAGCTCAACCGGTCACAGCAATCCATATTGCTGCGACGGTAGATACCGAGTGTTGTGTAGACGTGATTCTCTTCACCACGGGTATTGTCATCTTCGCGACCAGCCCAGTTGTAGGCGCCCCAGTTCATTCCGAACTGCATGCCCAGCTGGCCGGAAATGTCACGACCGAAATTAAATCCGAGACGCGAGCCAAAGTTATTGGCGTCGTTGTCATCGGCGCGGTTCGCCCAGCCTTCAAAGCCAAACAGCAGCGTAACGCCACAACGCAGGGGATCACCGCCACCGAGGCAGGATCCACGACCGCAGGCGCCGCCACCGCGGCATCCGGCGTTACCACATCCGCAGGCGTTGTCGATGCCACAGGACTGGTACACGTTGTTGTTGCCGGTTCCACAGCAGTTACCACCGCCGCCACCAGCACATCCACCGCAGCCAATGGTGCCGCAGCCGCTGCCACAACCCGATCCGCATCTGGAAACCAGGCCAAGGCTGCTACCACCGCCGCAAGCATTGCCGCAAGACGAACCGCAACCACCGCCACAAGACGAGCCGCAGCTACTACCACAAGCGGAGCCACATGACGTACCACAATTGCTGTCGCAACCGCTGCCACATGCGTTGCCACAGCTGGAGTCACAACCGCTGGCCACAGGTGCATCGCACCCGGAGTAATAGGGTTGTGCTACGGTCGGCTGCTGGGCAACTGCCACTTGCTGTCCGCCGGTTTGTGCCACCACAGGCTGCTCTACAACGGGTTGCTCGACAGTCTGTTGGTGGACTACCGGCTGTGCCATGCCCTGAATGGTCGGTGATTGTTGAGCGGCGACGCCGCTGGTCCAGGCGATCATCAACACGATCGCCAATGAACAGATACGTTTCATTTCTTCCCCCAGTAAAGCGTTTACGCCTTTGACGTATTTGATTGCTGTTACACCTGTATCACCCGTGGTTTCGGCACAACTAGTGCGACCAGTCACGCAAAATTCGAACCCTTGATACCACCGACACTTGCGGCACATCCGGCACCGGCCGCAAGGTCAACGCTATCGGTACAACGGGATGCAGTGCTTGCACCCAAGATTCGAACCAACCCCCCGCGGCGGGGAGCCAATTGACGGATTTTGCTGCATGCGTGTAGTAGCAGAGCCCACACGTGCAAGCCGCACAGCGATGTCGCCCGCGTACTATCGCCCCCGAAAGTACCTGGCGTAACAAATCAACGCACCGGCAATCCACAACACGCCGATGTATGCGCCGCTGCGATACGATTCGCTGAGAAACGCGCCGGCGAGCACGAAAATCTCACCGACCACAAAAAGTGCAGGGAAAATCAGTGGAACACGAAACATTGCGGTTTCCTGCGAATCGGCGTCTCGCCGCCGCAAGATAAACAAGGCGATACCCGTCAGCAGAAAGAAAACAGCATCCACCAGGACGACGCCATTGAGCAGTTGGTCGATGCGTTTAGGGCTGCCGGCAGCCAGCAGGATCAGCAGTCCCAGCCCGCCCAACAGCATGATGGCAGCCACAGGAGTACCAGTAGCCGCATGAACTTGCGCGAACGGTCGGAAGAACTTGCCATCCCTTGCCATCCCGGAAACCAGTCGTGGTCCACTCAGCAACTGGGCATTAAGCACTCCAAATCCGGACACAGCGATGGCTCCGGCCACGAGCTGTTTGCCAATTTCGGGCCAGGCTACCGCCACTGCATCAGCCGTCAACGCCTCGGCGTTCAAAACGCCGGACAGACCAAGCAAGTGAAAGTAGGCCCAATTCACGGCGAGATATACGAGCGTCACAGTCAGTACACCGACGACGATGGCCAGCGGAACGTTACGACGCGCCTGTTTCACCTCGCCACCAATCCACAATGCGTGTTGCCATCCGCCAAAGGAAAAGAATACGGGAACCAGGCCCGCAAATACCAATGCCCAGGGCGAGGAGCCCTCGATCAATTGCATGGCCGCCTGGGCTTCCTCGTTCAGCGGGACGTGCGATGCAATGGGAACAAACAGGGCAATCACCGTGATCGTCAACAACGTTGATACTTTGGCGATCACAGTGACGTTTTGAATTGCCGAGCCCCAGCGTACTCCAGCGATATTGGCAACGGTCAAACCAACAATCATGATCGCAGCGATCAAGAAATTGGTGAAGTCGCCCAGTTCCTCACCACGTATCAGCACCCCGAAATACAGCGCGGAGTAATAACCGATGATGGCAATCGCCCCCGCCTGGATAATCGTGGCATTGCAGAATACGTAGGCAAAACCGATGGGCGGTGCATAGGCATCGCGCAACACTTCATACTGCCCGCCATTGCGGGTGTAACGGCTGCCCAGTTCGGCGTAGGTCAAGGCACCGCACATGGCGATCATGCCACCCACCAGCCAGGCCAGCATGGCCAGGTTCACACTGCCGGTTACCAGCGCCACGGTTCTGGGCGTAAAAAAGATACCGATGCCCACAATCGCGCCGATCACGATGCAGGTCGCGCTGAATGAGCCGAGCTGTGGCTGGAATTCCGGTTGGTCAGTGGCCATCAGGACCGGGAGTCGCAAAGCGAGGAACTGGATGGCAGGAATTGTGAACCATCAATCGGCAAATGGGAATTGTGCATCCACAAAAAAAGGCGACTTGCCACTACAGCAAATCGCCTTTTGACTGGTCATATCGACCTACCTGACTATTGCAGGTCCTTGATTTCATCGGGCAACGCAAACACCGAATCTTCGATTACGGAGTTGGCTTCCATCTTTTCCACTTCCGTCACCAGGGACATGCCGTTAGGCAATTCGACCGTCGTCGCATGGGGCATCTGGACACCGGCGACCTCTCGATAATCACTCAGCTTGGAAACCATTTCCATGGGGCCCATTTGTGTGACCTGGGTCATTCGTGTACCCACATGCATATGTGAATTGGTGGAAAAATAATGGTAGATCGGATCGAATCCCTCGGACTTGAGCACCAGCACGTGGCATTCCTCACCGTTGAACTCTTCGGGCCCCTCGACCTCAACCGAGTCGTATTTTTCCTCAAGGTCCATAAACGGGTTCAGATCCAGTTGCTTGACCATTTGGGTCTTTTGATCGCCATCAATAATTTCCGGACCAGTCATTTCCGAAATACGCCAGGCAGTTTCGCCATCGTACCCCGACATTTCCGAACCGATTCCGGCCATTTCCATTTTCATGATGGCCTTGTCGCCGGTTTGCGTTGTCGTCATCGTTCCCTCGATGCCGGCTTCCGGAATCGAAATCGTGCCAGTGGACTGCATGGACTCGATGCCCTTGTGCGCCATCTCGCCACCGGTTGCCTCAAAGTACTGCTTGAGGATTGTCTGGTATTCGACGCTGGTTGCGGGCTCCTGAACAGCGGCATCCTGTGCGAAAGCCATCGTGCCAGGGATCAACAACAGCGCTGCCAGAGCGACGGTCAGGTAATTCAACTTCTTGGTTTTCATCTGAACCTCATTCATCGGAATCGTTATTAGTGGTTTGGTTTTGTTCCAGTATCCATTTTTTTGCTGCCGACAAAACCGGGTCAGGCGTTTCCAGCAGCATCGCGCGAGTCAGTTCAACGGGTTGGTCCGGCACCACACCCTCACCTTCCAGCGTTTGTCCGGACGCCGAAACATAGGAAGCCATGGCGTACTGGAATCCGTCGCCATTGGGCAGTCGCGTTACGATGGAAGGCAGTGCCAGACCTGCGGTTGTTTTGCCAAAGACCCGGGCTGCCCCCAGATCCTTTAGCCCGCCCGACATGATCTCGGCGGCCGAAATCGAGCATTCGTCAATCAGCACGGCCACTGGTTTGTCAAAGCGGGGTTTTCGCGGGTTCAGGGCCAGATTCAGCGGCAGGGTGCCACCAATATTCATCGTGCCGATGGGTGACTTGTCATCGACCAGCCAGCCGCACATGCCCATCACCAGCACCACCAGACCGCCGCGGTTGCCACGCAAATCAATTACCAGTCCGTTTTTGTCGCGGTACTGCTGAATGGCATTGTTATATTCCCGAATCAGACGCGGACCGCCGATGAACGCATTGAAGCTGACGTAGCCAATTTCACCCGGCAGTTCCTGGGACTTGAAGTCGACGGTGAACGCGGGCAGATTGCCAAGACGTTCCAGTTCGCCGGGCCCCTCGATCAACGTCAAGGCGATTGATTGTGTTTCGTCGTTGTGGTCCAGAAATTCGAGGGCCAGCTCTTCACCGATATCACCTGTCGTTCGGGCATCGGTTGCCAATCCTATTACAGTGTCCAGACGCATGATGGAATGCTCGGCGACTGTACTGGATTTCTCAATCACATATTCGGTGTCACGTTTGCCGATTTTCGTGACGATCCATCCGGACTGGATACCTGCGTCATCGGCGGGCAGTCCCGGAAACACCCTGGTGACGACCAGCTGTTCGTCGATCAATCGAATCTCCAGGCCGCTAACTCCTTCGCCGCCTTTGCCCTCTTCCTGCTCCTCCTCAACCACGTCGTATTCGTCGCGGGGAATAATCCCAAAGTGCGACTGGTCGAGTGTACCTAACATTTCGCCGAGTGTTTTTCGCACGTCACCAATGGATGTGGCGGCTGCGACGCGTGGTCGGAATTCTTCCCGGGTTTCATTCCACTTCGTTTCGATCATCTCCTTGTCCCAGTGGGTTTTTTGAATGGTCTCCCAAACCTGGTCGAACGACTGAAGATGCACGGCGACATCAAACGCATCAGCTGGGTCGGCAGGAGGTGGCTGGACGGCCGCATCCTGGGCAAGGACACACGAACAGCAAACAAGCGCGGCGAGCGACAACAGGGACGCTCGTCTCATCGGGTAATGCATAGATGGCTCCAGGGGATTCACAGGGGCGGGAGGCCAGAAAAACTCTGACTGCTGAGTTTACTGACGCTGTTCGTCAGCGGATCAAAAATGTTGGAAAACCGGGGCAAAGTTGGCCAAAAAACACGCTGGCAAGCCCGCCCAACCCGCCCAAAATCGGTCGTCCTGCCCATCCGGGGGCCCGGATTGATCAAGACCCGTCTGTTCGTTTCGTGTAATTTTCAACCAACGCTGGTCCCGCACCCGTCACGCAAGACTTACCCCGCAGACGATCAATTCGTTTCGCTCACATGGAAACCACCCTGCACCGACAACTCAAGGATTACTACGCGGGCCCGGACGCCCAAATCGAGGTGAAGGTGGGTCGTTACCGGATCGATATTGTCAGCGGCAAGCGGCTGATCGAAGTCCAGCACAGCGGTCTGTCATCCATTCGCGACAAGACACGTGATTTGCTCAAAGGACATGACGTGGAGGTCATCAAGCCGCTGATTGCGCGGCGGCGACTCATCAAACTGGAGAGCGAAGATGGACCGGAGCTGAGTCGTCGCTGGAGTCCCAAGCGAGCTGACCGCCTGGATGTGTTTCACGAGCTGCTGTATTTCACTTCCGTTTTTCCGCATCGGCGGTTGACCCTGCGAATCCCGCTGATTGAGATCGAGGAAACCCGCTTTCCCTTTCGTCGGCGAAATCGTCGTCGCGGCCAATTCAAGGTTGGGGACCAGCAGTTGTTAAGCGTCGTTAGCGAGGACGTTTACCGCACCCGCAGCGATTTGCGTGATTTGCTGTCGAGTGATCTGCCGAAAACTTTTGGAACCCGCGAAATCGCTGATTCCATGAACGTCGAGCGCTGGGTCGCGCAGCGTATTGCCTATGTCCTGCGCAAAACGGGAACCGTCCGCCAAAGCGGCAAATCAGGTAACAGCCTGCAATACCAGTTTGTATCCCGAACCTCCCGCAAAAAGGCTGTCACCAAAAAGTCCACCTCGCTACGAACCCCAAAACGCAAGTCGAAAAAGTCGACCCGGGCCGCCTGAACCAGCGAAGCAACGCGATTAGGACGCCATTGCCGCTATGCGACGGCTATGATTCGGCATGAATTCATCTGAAGACTCTATTCCCATGAGCCAATTCGGCGACTCTGCGCCTTTGGCGATCCATCTGACCACATGGCAGGACCAGCCCTGTCTGCTGGCGGTGCGAGGCGATGGCCATTTGGTATGCGGCAGCTTGACGGAATCTGAAATGGCCGACGTGTCGGACTTGTCCGGAGTGATTGATCTCAAGGAACCGATTTCGATTTATGCACGGCAGCCCTGGGTTGCCGTCGTGAATTCAAAGGGGTTACGAGGAATTGTGCTGAACCTCGATGACCCGTCTTGGAAGATGCCGCTGCAGCGAGAGGATTATCACAGCAAGAACTGTTCGTTTCCGCTTGCGTTTATCGAACGTGACGGCAGGCCGCTGTTGATCCACAGCACCAAATGGAATCGGCTGGACATCACCGACCTGGAAACCGGCGAGTGTTTGACGGGGCGCGTGATCCAGACATCACGCGACGCCAATGAGCGCATCAACTACCGCGATTACTTTCACAGTCTGCTGCACACCTCACCGGACACCAAAAGCTTTGTCAGCAACGGCTGGGTGTGGAGTCCGTTTGACCAAATTGTGAGCTGGACCGTTGAGGGATTTCTGGCCGAGTACGAGCCTGTTGGCAAGAGCCTCACGAAACTTGACGTTACAGGCTACAACTGGGACCGACCGTGCTGTTTTGTCGATAATGAAACGATCGCCTTTGGCTACAATGTTCGCGAAGAATGCGAATCCACGATCCCTGATGATCAGAAATCGGAACTGATCTTTCAGAACATCCACTCTGCCGAGATTATTCGCCGCGTGGAATTCCATTACTTTCACTTGTCGAAGTTTGGCGAGGTTGTGGGGACGCTGTATTTCGATGTCGCGCGGCGGCAGTTTGTCGCTGTTACACGCGATCTCGGTACGACATTGACCGATGAGCACGGGAAACAACTGGCTCGCTGGAACAAACCGGCAGATGCAGTGAACACAGATCAGGCGTTGCTGGCGTTTATTGAGGATGACCAGGTGCGTGTCGTTGGCTGGTAATGCTCAGCTGGTAATGTGCAGCTCGTCGCCGTCGTCGACGAGGATTTACGCCCTCATCCGCCCTGCGGGCACCTTCTCCCCGAGGGAGAAGGATAAAAAAAAGGCGACCCGCATTGGGTCGCCTTTGTGTTTTGTGATTTGATGGTGCGTTGATCAGGCACTTGCTCGTGCGCGTGATTCCCGCAAGCCGCGGCTGAGGATATCGCGTAGCAGCGGCGAATAGTCCTCGAACTTGGCCTGGTCGGGCGAACCGTTACAGTATTGATAGATGGCGTCGCGGGGCTTCTTGCCCAGCGAAATTAACGTGGAACTGACCGTGCCATAATTCGGCTGCCGAATCACCATGCTTGGGCGACCAACCCCCAACGGCGCCCGGGCGAACACCTTGCTGGCAACCGCCAGGAATTTGACCGGCGAATCCAGCATCTGCAGAGTCAACAGGCGGCGGGCCATCGAAGCTCGCTCATCCATTGGATCGTCCACATCCATATCACTGACGATGCTCAAACCTTCCTGCAGCTGCACCACGTTGACGTCGTTGCCGGCGTGAACAACCCAGCCGCTCTCGGAGTCAGCTACGACGAAATTGGCGCCATCATATTGATTTGAATGCAGTTCCTCGAGAGCCAGATCGACCGCTTGCCGCGCCGAGCCCGTCTTAAGCATTTCGCGGCAAAGGTTGCCTCGAGACTTTGGCGACGCCGGTACATACAGCTTGCGACGTGTCGTCAATCCGCAGAACATCCCGGCTTGATTCACACCCAGATAGGTACCACCGGTTTGCTGATCGATGCTGGCCAGAATCCGCGGTTTGCCCGATTGAATGCTGGGCGTTGGGCAAACCCGATCAAACTTTTCTTCCCGGTTGGCAGCCACCAAAATGGGGGACTCTGGAACGAGATGATACAGGATTGCCAACAGGCTCATGTTTATGCTCTTTCGACGATTAGGCGATGAAGTGGGCCAGTGATCTCGATGAGACGCCAATTTACCGCAAATGAGACACACCGACACCCCCATCTGGGGGTGATGTATCGAAATTGGGCGAAAGGCCGCCATTGCACGTTTTTTACCGGGTTTTCTGCATCGTTAGTGCCTGCGTATGTGCGATCAAAGACCGCCGCAACTCGCAACGGGTAATACAGACTTGTATGCAGTCTGGCGCAAATCGGTGGTTGACTCTTACCGAGATCGGTGTGGCTGGAGCGGCAACAAATCGCTTGAGGTCAGCCTGTTCACCAGGCAATAACGGTTGTTCGTGTTTGGCGAGATGATTACTCTCAAACATCTCGCTGCACGAAACTTACAACCTTGACCCGGGGGGGTGATAGCCGGAAACTGGGCTGGTCGCGCACCCGCTTTTCGTCGCCAGGAGGAAACTCCGGTTTCCTGCGATTCCCTCCGCACATTCACTGGAACTCTTATGGCGTCCATCGTTACACAGGGCAAAACGATTTCCGGCCAATCACCACCGACGACGAGTCTGCGAGGCATTCGGATCCTGTCGACCGGTTCGTATGTCCCTGAAGTGGTCGTGCGAAACAGCGACCTCAGCGAGCTGGGTTGTGACGAGGAGTGGATCGTTCAACGGACAGGTATCCTTGAGCGTCGACATTGTTCGCCCGAACAGGCCACCAGCGATCTGGCCTACCAGGCTGCCAGGGATTGTCTGGATCGGGCTGGCGTCCCGGCCAGCGATGTTGATTTGATTATCGTAGCCACGATGACTCCGGACCATTTCACTCCATCGACGTCAGCGTTGGTGCAGAACATGCTCGGTTGCAAGGCGATCGGTATGGATCTGAACGCCGCTTGTTCCGGATTCACTTACGGACTGATGGTGGCCAGCCAGTTCATCAAGACAGGCTCGCTGAGGAACATTTTGGTCATCGGTGCCGATGCCATGTCACGCGTGATCGATTCACAGGACGTCAAAACGTATCCGTTGTTTGGCGATGCTGCGGGTGCAGTCCTGGTAACCGCCGATCCAAAGGCGACCGAGGATTCCGGGCCGGGCATTTTGTCCTGGCGGCTGGTGACCGAGGGCGATCTGAGTCACTTGATCAGCGTGCCCGGGGCCTGTTCCCGAATGCCGGCATCCGAAAAGATGCTGGAGGAACGTCAGCAGTTCCTGAAAATGAATGGCAAGCCGGTATTCAAATGGGCCGTGCGTAGCATTCCGCAAGCCATCAGCGAAGTCCTCGAAATGGCCAACATGACGATCGACGATGTCGACCTGTTGTTGTTGCACCAGGCCAACTTGAGGATCATCGATGCGGCCTTGCAGGACGTGGCCATTCCTCGGGAAAAGGTGTATACCAACTTGCAAAGTTATGGCAACACGTCGGCGGCCAGCATCCCGCTGCTGCTGGACGAGGCCATCAAGGCCGGCATCGCGACTCTGGACGACCGCATCCTGATGTGCGGTTTCGGCGCCGGCCTGACTCTGGGCTCCTGCATCTACCAGGGCCAGGCGACCGGCAGCGACTGCTAGTCTTCCGGTATCTCGATCCGGATGACATCCAGCGTGCCGTCCTTATAACCGATCACAAACGTATCAGGCTGCTGCCACGCGGATTCGATCAAGGCAACCCGCGAACGCAACTCGCCCTGCCCAATCACTTCATAACGTTCCGTATCGACGACGCGACACACAAACAACTCGGACCGCCAGCCCTTGCGTTTGGCAGCCAGCACATAACCGCCCTGAGGATCTACACAGGCGATTTCCACATCGGCATCCAGTCGCGGGTCCCCGGCCAATGGTTGTTCAAGACTGGGCAAACGCGCTGCCTTGACCCGCGCGCGAATGTGTTCGACACGCACGCGGGATTCAGCCGTAACCGGGTTGAATGATTCCAGTCGAGTTGCCACGGCACCCCCTCCCCGAATCAACTGCTCTGTGGCCTGTTTGCGTTCGCGATACCGGGGCGAATCGAGTTGCTGAATCAGTTCCTGAAATCGGGCCTCGTCGATGGGTCGGTTGTCAGGCCGGGGCGAAGCAAACACAACCAGCCGATTTGAATTGTTGATCCCCGCAATGACCGCACCGGAGGCCCCGGCCATTTCAAAGTAATCTTCCGACACGTAACGATCGATGACTCGTTGTTCCGGGAGTGACCAGATTTGCAACTCACGCGGATAGTTGTTGTCGGTCAGAGCGAGGAACTGGTCATCCAGCATTGCCAGGTCACTGATCCCGTTAAGGTCGTCACCAAGCCGCATCAGGGGGCGTGAACGTCGGCCCAGAACACGGTGCAGCCACACGTTCCGGACATTTTCGTCGACGAACGCAAACACATCGTCGCGACGTGCGGCAAACAATCCCTGATTGGGTTGCTCGCGGGCCTGAATCACTTCGCCTGATCTGGGTTCGACGACCAGAAACCCGCCTGTGGAATGAACAATCATGCCATTGGTGGCCGGCAGCAAACGCACTGACGACCAGCTGGTTTCCAGATGACTGGCCGGATCAATCTGATAAGCGACGTCACCTGTATCCAGATCATGGACGCTGACTGGCGCTTCGCCGGAAGTCACAAACAAACGACCATCCAGCAGGCACGCTTGCTGGATTCCTTTGGCCATTTGCATGGCGTCGTCAGAGGGGAACACCCGCTCGGCGGTTTCCAGGTCCCAGCCGCACAGCACGTTGT
>JBPCVB010000448.1:0-3860 GCA_051010855.1 Pirellulaceae bacterium
TGGTCCTTCAGGCCATCGTACGGGATTTTCCCTACGCCAGCGTTTCGGACTCGGATCGTTTACTTTTGGCTGACAACCGCACCACCAACGCGCGAATGAGTGCGCCGCCCACAAAACTGAGGCAGGCGAGGGAAAAAATCGCAATAAAGGCGTTGGGATGAACGTATCGATTCAGACCCCAGGACAACCAGACGTCGACCAGGGTGTAAAACATGCTGCGTCCCGCCAGAAAGCAGAGTCCTGCCACAGCGACCCACACAACGTTTCGAATCACGGAGTGGTCCGTCTTCACAAACAACGCTGTTCCAAACGCGGCAATTACGGCCAACAGCAAACCCAGCCATGGCCTCGAATTCAATTTGTTACGTACGTTTTGGCGAACCTTGTTTTCAGGCAAGTACCGGTCGTAGGAGACCCGCCATGATTCCTGGTGAAACGGCTGGTCCTCGGATTCAAAATTGAAATAACACGTTTTCACACTATCCCAGGAATTCTCGCCAAGGGGAATGATCGTGGAGAGCGACACCGGGTGCCCCTCGCGTACCATTCTCAAGGCCAGCGGCTTGCGAGTATCAAAGTTGTCAGAATCGCCCAGCTTCAGGTTGATCGCCGGAAATCCCTCAAAACTGGTTCTGACGGGCACCTCCGCAATCAGTTCATTGTCCTGAGTGAAGACTTGCGCGGACGTAATTTGTGTTTCTTTCCCGTGACATCGTGCATTCAGGTACAGGGTGTGATTCAATCCGGTCCCGCCCCGCCTCAACAGACCCTTGTCAAAAAAACTCCGCTCAATGGAGCTGTCCACGAAAAACAGTTCGAGATCCGATTCCAGGGCCTGGTCAAAGTTTCGGGTACTGGCATACACGGCCGTCCAGAATTTTCCGGGCAGCTCCGGCAACCATTCCCTCCACAGCGGATCTATCGGAAACCTGGCCCTGCGACCGGGCAAATCGCCACGTGCCACTGCTTGTCGGATTTCGCGTGCCGCGATTCTCATTTGTCGATTGGACCTGCGATCGACTCCGTAAAAACAATCGACGAGGTGCCAGTTGATCCAGGTCCCGACCTCTTCGTCCAGGTTCAGGATTCGCTTGGCGGTCAGGTAGCAACCACGTTGTTGGTGCAACAACAGGAATTCGTGACGAGCCATCACGGGACTGTGTTCACAGGCTAACTTCAGGGACTCGTACGGAACCGGAACGTAACGGGCCTTTTTTTCAGGGTCGATGGAATACAGGGCATTAATCAGATCCACAATTCCGTCGGCTTCGGTTGCGCACATGGCCCTTACACCAAATCGACTTTGGTGATACGCCTTTAGAATCTGTGTCGATGACCAGGCCATCAAAAGCGGGACGAAGACCAGAACGACCCGCCAACTTCCTTTACGCGTAAACATCTTGCGTCCCAATTCGGAACGTCGACGCAAGATCGCTATAACCAGTATCACTCCATAAAATCCTGCAAGCACCGGCAATTCGTTTCGCATCAGGACAAACACCGAAGCGGTTACCCCAGCCAGTAATGCCATAGGCAAGGACCACTCGGAGATGGGGCGGCAGATCAGGTTGACCGCACAAATCAGCAGCAGCAACAACAGGATCGAGACCACCGATTCGGTCATAAACATCCACGACTGAATGATGAACCACGGATGCCATGAAATGGCCAACATCACAAACAGGCTGGCCAGCCTTGCACCGGTCATGCGGAAAAAGACGATGGCCGCCATTAGCGAGGCCAATCCCAATAGTCCATCGAGAAACAGCTTGTACGGAATGCCCAACTCAGCGACTGACCAGGCCAGTATTCCCAGACCGGGGCGATGCAGGGGCAAGAACGCGTAGGGATCATTGGGCGAAAAATAGTGGGCCGCTATTTGCGCGTAGGATACCGAGTCGTACACTCGCGGCACAATCTCATCATCGGCCACAACATACATGCGCGCCAAAAACGAAATGCCAACCACGATCCACCACCAAAGCGGCAAACGATCGCCTGTCTCCGGCGTGGCCGACGGTGAAGAATCGGAAGCGTGCATGTACGGTCGAGTCCCGGTAGGAGACGCCGTCACTCGGACGGATTAATCGAGCAGCTAAGGTTGTCCCGCAGCGATCATCAAATGCCGGCTAATTCGGTGGCCCGTAACACACGCTGGATGGCGATGATAAATGCGGCGGTACGCAAGCTGACCTTGTGCTCGTTGGCCTGCTGCCAAACTTCCTCAAACGCCGACGACAGTACTGAATCGAGTTGCTGACGCACACGATTCAGATCCCAGCTGTAATACTGGCGATTCTGCACCCATTCAAAATAACTCACGGTCACGCCGCCGGCATTGGCCAGGATGTCCGGCAGGATCGTAACGCCACGTTCAAACAGTTTTTCATCAGCGATCGCGTGCACAGGACCATTGGCGCCTTCGACAATGTAACGCGCCTTGATTTTGTCGACATTGGCATCAGTGATAACACCGCCGAGGGCCGATGGCATCAACAGGTCGACTTCCAGTTCCAGCAGCTCTTCATTGCTTATCCTGTCAGCATCGGCGAATCCTTCAAGTGACCCGTGCTCCAGGGTGTGTCGCAGCGCCTTGGGAATATCCAGACCACCAGATCGAAAGTAGCCTCCTGTGATATCACTAATCGCCTCGATCTTGAATTCCGATTCGTACATGTATTTGGCGGCATGCGAACCAACGTTGCCAAATCCCTGAATGGCCACACGCGTCTTTTGCGGGTTGTGCCCAAGTCGCGACAACATCTTGAACGACAGGATGCCACATCCGCGACCGGTGGCCTCCTCGCGTCCCTTGGCGCCGTAGTTTTCGACTGGCTTGCCTGTAATGCAGGCGGGATTAAATCCGTGAGACTTCTCCCACTGATTGCGAATCCAGGCCATGGTCTCGGAATCAGTCCCCATGTCCGGTGCCGGAATGTCCTTGTCGGGCCCTACGATTTCGTGAATCTGGTCCACAAACTTGCGGGTGATGCGTTCCTTTTCCTTTTTGCTCAGTCGTCTCGGGTCGACACAGATCCCTCCCTTGGCGCCGCCATAGGGAATATCAACCACCGCGGTTTTCCAGGTCATCAGAGAGGCCAGTGCGCGAACCTCATCCAGGTCCACTTCCCAGTGATAACGAAGCCCACCTTTCATGGGTCCCCGTGCATCGTTGTGCTGGACGCGAAACCCGATCAACACCTCGATGTCGCCGTTGTCCATTTCCACAGGTACTTCGACAGTGACTTCACGCTTGGGCACTTTCAGAAGCAAGCGTTTGGCATCGGGCAAGTCCAGTTTGTCGGCAGCGCGGTCAAAAAAAATCTGAACCGCTTCATTGGCTTTCATCGACTTGACGTCCTGTGGATTGGTCCGCAAATCGGGACTGGTTGTTGACTGCGAAGGCGAAAGCATGGCGTTGCAGAGCCAGAAGCACTGGGCGGGAAAAGTTGACTAGAAGGGATTACGATACCCTGACATGAATTCTGTGCATACAGGGGATTTTCGACATTTTGCAAGGTCCTGCCGATTTGCTTAGGATGAGTTTCCGGCGTGTTGCATGTCTCTTTCCCGCCCGAGTCGGCGGGCGGCTCCACGTCTGCTCAGGGTCTGCAAGTTTTCATCCCCAATGTCATGAAATCCGCGGCATCGATTTGGAAATTGCTGGTGCAAAGCGGTCTTGTGACGTCGGCACAAGTCAGTGAGATTCGCACCCGTTTTGACGCCGCCATCGAAGGTCGCGAGAAACCCGGCCTGGTCGATGTTCTGAATTGGCTGAAAGACGAAAAACGTATCAGCAGTTACCAGATGCGGGTGCTGGCACGCGGAGTCGCCGGACCGTTCCGGTTCGAGAATTATCG
>JBPCVB010000449.1:0-3020 GCA_051010855.1 Pirellulaceae bacterium
CCCCTGGACCGCGCTGCAATCCGCGAAGAGATCGGCAACCTGCTGGATGCGCTGCAGTTCATTCACCCAGCGCGGCAGCTGATTATCTTCCGCCGGTTTTTCGATGATGCCTCATATCAGGAAATAGGCGACGAGCTTGGCAAACCGCGTGAATGGGTGCGACGACAACACCTCAGTGCCCAAAAGGAGATACGCACGTTATTGGAGCACCGGTCCTGAAGTTGCAACATGATCGTCCGCGCGACGACAATTTGAACTGCTCAGACAAGGTCGACCTTCTGGTGGTCATCAGGGTCATTCGGCTGTTAGGCCTGAGTGAAAACGCTCTTCGCCGCGCAGTGCTAACACCTGGTTAATGTGGCAAGGTTTGAAATGCACTGACACAGGCCGTACCATAAACCCTGGTTACTCTGCCGGTACACACTTTTTGCCCTTTGTCGGAGACCAAGTCATGTTTAAGCGTCGCAAGTCCTCGTCACAACGCGCCGGAAATGGCCACCCCGAAAGACTCGCGAATGACCCGGCCACGGTGGCAGCCATAACCTATCAGTTGGCCTACTCGGTAATCCCAACTTGTATCTACGGGGAAATATCGGCTGATGATGTCGACAAATGCCTGACTTTTGATGCATGGGGCGGCTTCCTTTATTACCAGCATTGCCAGGCACTCGGATTGACTCCAGACCGGGAAGTTGCTCTTCAACATCTCACTCACCACGGTACTCTGGCCAACGGATGTCGTTACGCGGTCATTGAATATCCCGAGCCCAAGGCGACGTATGAAGAGTCAGGTGTATTGGCTCCTTATTTTTCCGGTATCGTCCAGCAACCTGATGGAGCAATTGAATATTTCGTTTTGGGCCAAAATCCGATTCGCGGACTGACATTTCGGTCCGTTACCTGGGACGGAACTACATTGACAAATTGCAACCTTGGTCGCGGTCCTGAGCCGGGACTGCAAAATTTCCTTGACCACATCACGCACTATCTGGCGCGCCGCGAGCCCGCTTGAACGGCCATCTCCCGGCGGCGCGATTTTTCGATTAACATGCCTACTTGTCAATCGCTTCGCGAATGGCGGAAAGTTGTTCCTCGATCGCATCGAGCCTTTGCAGGATCGCTGCAGATTCGCCATCACGCGATTCGGAAGCCAGATCAACGAGCTCCTGGTATTCGCCGCTGACATTGTTCCAGGTGGGGGGGTAGAGCAAACTGGCGCCGGGTTTGAACTCCACGAATTGCGGGCTGACCCGATATCGTCCGGTTAACGATTGAACGAAGTCGACGCCAGCGTTGAAGGCGACTACCGGATCGACGGGCACTGCCTGCGGTGTCAGGGTAATCGAAAGGTTTGCGGCAGAGCGAACCAGAGTGAGCTCAATCGACTCGCCTCCGGATTGCTGCAACAGGTCACGCAACTGTTCGACGCTGCCAACCGGATCGCCATTGAGGTGCGTGATGATGTCATTTGGCACCATTCCATTCTTGATGGCCGGGCCATCCTCGGTAACAGACGTAACGGCAACTCCCTGCTCGATTCCCAGCTGGGCTTTCAGGATGTCGCTGATTTCGTCGACGCTGACTCCGATAATGTATCGACTTGGCGTCTCCGACTCATCTATTTCACTCAGCAGAACCGCCAGTTCCATGGGTTCGCCTTTGCGACGAATCGTCGCGGCGCACTGCTGGCCACGTTTTCCAGTGATCGCAATGACAAAATCGTATTGCGTGTCCACCGATTCGTCGTCAATGAGCAAAATGATGTCGCCTGCGCGAAAGCCATTTTTATAGCCGGCTCCGGATTCGTCTGCGGTTTGCACAATCAGACCCTGCTCGTCCGGAAGTTGAAGCTGGCTTCGCATCCAGTCTTCGGAAATAAACTGCCATGTCATGCCAAGATCGTAGTACGTCAGCAACTCATTACCTGATTGGGCAAGATACTCGCCGTCGTGTGAGGCCAGATTGCTACCGCCATGAACCCACATCGGGATTGCACGGAATTGGTCAAATTGGGTCAACTCGGTTGGCCTGAATTCGTCCTGGTTCCACGTAAACCACCGCAACGCCAACGCTTCGCCAGCATCCGACTCGGTGGACTCCTCGCTAGTGACCTCGTCCTGAGCCGTAGTGACCATTGCGTTACTGGAAACGGTCACCAGTACCAATATCGCAAACATTTTTTGAAGCATTTTGTGGTTCATGTTACCTCTCCGTTCCAAATGGTGATTTTTCACTCTTCCGCATTGCCTGGTGGGTGTCAAAAAATCTGCCGGCCGACGTAACGGTAATTCAACAGGTTGACCGGCATTACCCGATTGGTTCCGTTAGGCAGGTGCAAGGACACAAATTCGCGGGCCGGTTGTACCTGCCAGCCGGCATCACGTAGTTGCTGACTGGTTTCCTGCGGTATTGACGGGGCCGGCAATCGCGTTAGTTGATGTTCGAGCAATGCACTTTGAATGATGGGCAACACAACCAGCTCCGCATCCTGTTGAAATCCCACTAGCGCGATCACTTCACTGTCGTGCACACTCAGCCGTTGAACCGCATTGTTGACCTTGAGCAGCGTTTGCGTATCCTGTTCAGCGATCGCCGTGGCAATTTGGTGATCGACCACCACAGCTGAGCGCACCCTGTCATCGTTATTGGCCACAGGGGGCTGAACACGCTGTGTTCCCAGCCACAGTCCAGCTGCAAACAACATTGCGGCTGCTGTTGCCCAGGCAAGCCAGCGTCCAGCTAACGGAACATCGTGGCGAGACTGCCCGGCTTTTGGTTGATGCGCAGTCTCTGCAATCACCGGCGACACCAAATCCGCCTCGTTACGGTTTGCCGGCAAGCGAGAAAGTTGGGCCTCACGGATCGATCGCGACACTGCCTGCGTTTCCAGCAGAGCCAAAGCGCATTGTTTCCATCCGTCCGTTTCCTGATCCAGTCGCGCAAATAGCCGGTCTTGTTCTTCACGTTCCAGCTCGCCTTCTGCCAGCCAATCCAGCTCCATCTGAGGGACAGGTGGATGA
>JBPCVB010000450.1:0-12672 GCA_051010855.1 Pirellulaceae bacterium
ACCTGGGTATTTGTCAGGGTCGAGATCCAGTCCTTCCAGCGCTCGCAATTGCAGCCACTGTTCCGCAAAGTTGTCAAACAATGCGTCCGACCGCGTATCACGCAACATCCGCCGTACCTCGGCCTCCAAAACCACTGGATCGGTCAGCCGGTCAGCGGTCGCCACCCGGAACAACTCGTTATCCGGCATCGAGCTCCAGAGAAAATACGACAAGGCAGTTGCCAGTTCGTAGTCGGTGAGTTCTCGTTGGGACCCGTCCTGCGGAGCCGGCTGTTCGATCTTGAACAGGAAATGAGGTGAGACCAGCATGGCCTGAATGACCAATCGCATTGACGCTTCAAATGATTCGCCGTTCTCCTGACCAAGTTCAAAGATTTGCAGCAAGCGCTCGGTCTCGTCGTGTGTCAACTTGCGGCGAAAAGCCCGTGAACCATGCAGGGCAATGATCTCTTCTGCGCACTGTTGCGATGTTTTGGATTCGTCCGGCATGCTAAACAGGAATGCCTGCTGGACCGCCGAAGGACGAAACGAATCGGTGGGCCCGACCAACCTGACTTGTCGTACTCCGAGATTGCGATCACGGCGGGCACGATCCGGGTTTTCCGGATCGTAATAGTCATTGGTGAAAGAGATTCCTATTTGATTGCGGCCAGCGTCCAATCTCCCGTCGAAATGATGAATTTGTGGTTCATCGAGCGTCCCGCGAACCGGCACTTCATCAACAACGCGACCGTTGACAGACACGGCCATTTTCGCCGGTTCGTCTCCAGCCTCGGTTGCCATGGCGTCCACTGCGATCCGGTATCGACCTGCGCGCCGCGTTTGCACGTCGAACGTCGTTGTTCCCGTCATGGTCATCACAAAAACAGGGCCGGCCATCCGACCACCGCGTATTTGCTGCAATTGACCGGCCCCGATAACCATGGCGATTTCGTCGATCGTCGGGTCATGAATAACCTGAGCGGAGATTTTCTCGGCTGCGGCCAGATACTTTTCAAACAGTAACGGCGAGACAGACAGCACATCGCCTATGTTGTCAAATCCATAGCCGACTTCATCTGCAGGAAACGTTGTCCCCGCAGCAAACTCGACGCCCAGCAATTCCCTTAAAGTATTTTCGTATTCAAAACGTGTCAGTCGGCGGATGGTGACCGAACCGGCATGGTGCGGGTGGGAACACTTGACTTGTGGCAACGTATGTTCGATCCAGTCGAGAAATCGCTGACGATCAGACTCCGGCAACTCGGGGCCGTCATCCGGCGGCATTTGGCCATCGCGTACGCGTGATGCCACGGCAGACCATAATCGTCGTTCGTTGACCACTTGCTCGAGTGTCTCAAACCGACTGAGATCAAGGCTTCCTTCAGCCGAATCGCCGGAATGGCAATCCAAACAGGCCGATTCAAGAATCGGCAACATTGTCGACTTCCACGATGAACTAGCTGATATTGCCGGCTCGTCGGTTTGCTGTGCTGGCAATGAATGCCCGATACAGGTAACTGCCAGGAAAACAATTGCCGTCAGGCCTGACCATTGCCCTGTTGCGTTGCGATCAAGAGTTGGAACGAAGACAGTCAAAGTGGATTTGGAAAGCGTTAAATGGTTCGATCATTTGATTCATTATTGGCCGGCCAAAACGAATTTGAAAACGATGTAATCGACCCGCGAACCACCGGGATTTCATCCGCGTTTTCGCGGGTCAAGTGGGGTCCAGGCAACAAAACCCCGGTTTTTTATGGGTGAAAACGACCCTATTTGGCCAAAATTGCGGTTTTTTCGGGGTTTTTGCCGGTCGGTCCCATTGAAATTTCCCCTGCTATCGAACTTAATTTCTCCATCGCCGCGAGCGTGCCGATTGCAGTCGCTGCGGAATGCCCACGAACCAACATTCGAGTCGATCAGTACCAAATCCCACAAGGAGGGAACCCTATGGCCAAGAAAACTGGTGTCAAACCGCCCACCAAGTCCGAGATCATGAACAATCTGGCTGAAGCAACTGGCTTGAGCAAAAAGGAAGTGGCAGGTGTTTTGGAAGCCCTGACGGATGAAATCGAAAAGAACATTGCCAAAAAGGGCAGCGCTGGCATGTTCACGATTCCCGGGCTGTGCAAAATCGTCGTGCGAAATAAACCCGCCTTGCCCAAGCGTCAGGTTCGCAACCCGGGCACTGGCGAAATGGTCTGGGCAAAACCACGCCCGGCCAGCAAGCAAGTCAAGATTCGCCCACTTAAGGGCCTCAAGGACATGGTGGTCTAGGACGACCCCTGTTGCTCGAATTACGACACGCCGCGTGGCAATTGCCGCGCGGTTTTTTTATGGCGTTGCGGCGTGGCCAAAGCTTACCCGGCTATTCCGGGAAACCTCGTTATTTGATGGCGATCGCCTGCTGCAATGGCACCAACACGTTATTGATAAGATGACCCTCGACAATCTGTTCGGCGTGTTCTTGCAGCGGTTTGATCGCCTGAACAAACGTCTGGCCGGGTTCCAGACTGCCATAACGCCGTACCGTCAGGTAGACGGACAGTTGCTCCTCGGGAAACTCACCAGTCCGTACATGATAGATGTTGGTGCGTGATTCAATGGAAATCCTGCATTGCACCCTGCAATCCTCGTCCAGGGAGAACTGCACGGCGGGATCATGGCTGATCAACCGCGTGCCCGCGATCTCGGCCAGCCGTTCAAAAGCTGGCGTGAGGCCAAGTGCTTCGGCGATCAATTCGTTGTGATTGCCTCGGTAGGTAAAGTCGAACCCAAACATGAAGTTCAGCGATTCACAATCCAGGGGACTAACTGAAAGCGTGTAGGGAAGTTGTTCCAGTACGTACTCGTGCTGGGCAATGGCCTGGCCATAGTCATCCGGATTGACGTATCCGGTGCAGATACGGCGAGGTTCCACGGAAGTCCAGCGATAGAAGCCCGGTTCCTTGTCCTCCTCCAACACGTATTCCCCGCGTTCCCTCGTATAAAAATGCTTCATCGTCGGGTAACGGCGTTGCATCTGCTCGAAATAGTGCATGACGCCTTCGCGGCTGGTCGGCAATTCCATTTCCGTGTTGACGTTCACATTGACATAGAAGTCGTCACTGATGCTCTTCACATGCAACATTTACCAATTCCTTGTATCTCTGCGCCTGCAGCGGCGTACAGGCGGTAGCAATTGAATAATCTTGCTTCATTTTACCATCGGAATAACGGAAGGACGATGGCTGTTTTAGCGGCCCTGATTTGCAAGCTGGCTCTTGCAATGCACTGAGATTCGCGGCCGCCTGTCAGGCCCCAAACTGTCGCTCGACGAGTTCGTGCCTGGTCTGCATATCGTGGGTGAAGTACGTTTGATACCGCTTGCCCACTTCAGCCTCGTAGTATTGGAGATACTTGATGTATCGATGGCCCAGCGCAAGGAACCCGACGATGCCAATGAAGGTACCCAGCAATAACACCACTGGCCATGTAGTTACCAACCCGAACAGATCAAACCCGGCCCGAATGCCATCTGACATCTGCCACGCTTCGAACTGACCAGCAATATCACCGTGAGCCGGGTTCTGCAAGTTTTCGGCCCATGTGGCCTTATCCACGTTGAATTGGGATATGGCCTGAGCAGCAAGTGGCAAGGGCACAATGGTTGTATGAACGACGTAGACCACCGCATTGGCCATTAATAGACAGAGCAACACTCCACCCAGAGAATTCGCGAGAAAGTTAGCAAAATACCAACGTTCAGTTGCCCGTCGCCTTGTACTGATCGTACCGTCGAGTCGCTGCACGTTTTTGCGAATCGCCCGGCGTATTCTTTTCGGCAAGCACACAATCATGACAACGCCGGCGAAAACGAGGATGGCCAGATCGATCCACAGAAATGTGAGCAATAACAAGCGTGTTGACTCGTCCACGGGTTGCCCTCAAAGAAATTGCTGATCGGCATAGGCACGCACTTCATTGTATCAGGCAACTGCCTGTGACAAGTTGCGGCCGTAGGTGGTAACCCGCAATAAATTCCGTGGGGAATCAAAAAAAAAGCGTTGATGATGCATGGCACCATCAACGCCGATGTTCCCTGGCACCGGGACGCCGAAGCGCCCCGGTGCACAGTCACAAGCTCAGTCGTGAGCGCCTGCCAAAACGGTTGACCCAGAAACCGTGATTTTGGCAAGTAAAATGCTCGGACCCAGGAGGGAGGGCAGTGTTGGATTCCCGCGTTGCCAACACCAAGCGACAGAGCTTTAAGGTGTCTTTCTATTGTCTGAGTCTGTCGGAAAACAAGTCAGAGGGTCTCTGAGCGGGCTCGTCTTCCGTTGACGGGCGTACAATTACTGGAGCCTACCGAACGCGACAAGGGCGATTGTTTGCAATATTTTCAAAACGAAAAAAACAATCAGCGCACACCGACGACGACGACCCACTGAAGGAATTTAAAACCGCGCGGCACGCCGCTAGCAAAGAAAACCCGGATGCCTGGGCACCCGGGTTGGAGTGGTGGGCCCCGCCAAAACGGGACATTGTGGTGATCGTTATCTAAAAGTCGTTGCGGCCTTCGTTGCGGCCTGGTCGACGTTCCGCGCCACGATCGCCGCGATTGAAGCGGAATCCTCGATTCTCGCTGAACTGGAACGCCTCGCCGACCAGTTCCCGGTACTTCTTGCGTTGGTCCGCATCCAGCACCTTGAGAATGTCTTCTTCGGCTTCCCGGATCAGGTCCGCGTACTTCTCGCGAACTTCTTCTCGTGCCTTGGCAACCGCCTCATCCAATTCCTCTTTTTGTGAGTCGGATATTCCCAACTGTTCCAGCAATTCATCATTTTGCAACGCTGATCCGGCTCCACGATTGCGACCAGAGGACTGAAATTGCAGTTGCTTCAGGCGATCACGTTGATGCGGCAACAGAACTTCGTTCGCCTGCTCCTGGAATTGGGCCAACTCGCCCTGCAATTCTTCCTGCATTTCACGCATTCGTTCCCGTCGCTCTTCGCGGGGAACGTCCTGCAATTGCGAGAAGAGGTCACGCATCATTCGCCCCGCCTCTTCCTGAATCTGTTTCAGCTCATCGATCTGATCGTCGACCAGTTCCAATTCCGCCTGAACCAACTCGTCGTTCAACAGGCCCATCGAGCCGCCATCCATTCCGCGTCCCATTCCGCGTCCGCCGCGACCTTGTCCGGGTTGGGCAACCGCACAATCAACGGCCAGCATGGAAACAATGGCGGTCACTACGACCAGTCCTATGGCACGTCGTGTCATTTGAGATATCTCCTGAATCACCTGAGTGTTTTTGTGAGAAAGGCGGGTGGCACGCAGTCGCAGACCGGCATGCGTCGTACCCGAGCTTAAGGTACCTAACTCGTTGTCACGGTCATAGTTCCGATACAGGACAGGAAATGTCTTGATTTTGCGGAATTCTGCCGCTATCGAGGTGATTGGGCCCGCATTTGTGGCTGACCCTGACCCTGTTGCGGACGCTGCAGATCAGGCATTCTGGCGATCTGATCGTCCATTTGACGCCCTCCAGCCTGACCGGACGAACCGGCCTGCCGCACCATCGAAAGAATGTCTCCACCCGGATTATTGATCACGATGGTTTCGGACCGTGCAGGATTTGATCGAGATCTCACGACGACAATCATTTCGGTGTCATTGCCTGCTCCCGTTGGCTGGCCATGGCTGGCCGGTCGTGTTGGCGGGGCCTGGCCCTGAAAGACTGCTTGCTGAACCGCTGGTGCTCCCGCCCTGCTGCCCGCTGAAGACGGGCTTCGCCGCTGGGACGGATGGGGCAATTCAACAGCTTCTGTCTGGGCTGGACCACGTGATGGCTGCACGGCAGCCACCGCCATCGTGTTTCCGCCCGGCTCACTGTGCAGCAGATGTGTCAGATTGGTTTTGGCAAATTGCCAATAGACCGACTGTAGTCCGGCGTAGATGCCTTCATCCACTTCCACCGCAGCAGCATTGCACACACCCACTAACTGTCCGCCAGCCGAGAACAACCCGCCGCCACTGCGACCATCCACCGGACGGCCCACAATGTCGTATTTTGGAATTCCCGAATAGCGCGTAACCGCCTTCAACGCCGTCTCCCGGAGTGTTGGAGGCTCACCATGGTCGCAACCCAGCGAAAACATTCGATCGCCAGTCTGCACTGCAAACGCTTCCGGCGCCACCGGCACCGGATCGATTGGCAATGTGCAGGGGATTGCTACCAGGGCAATGTCGTGATCCTGGGCATCGTAAAACAGCAGCTTGCCGATGACGGTCTTTGGTTCACCGAACGCGAAACCGAGATCAGCGTTGATTTTTCCCTGGCCCTGTGAGTCGCGAAAAACATGGCCGCAAGTCAGGACCAGCGCCTCGTTCTTTACACGATGCACGATCGTACCTGTCGCATATGAGGTACCACGATCGTCCTCCACTCGAAAACGCACGGTCGCGTGATAAGCGCGTTGTTCGGGAGTCAGGTTGGCTTGGTTTTGTGGTGCCGTTGCCACAGCTCCGGCAGATTGCGCCGGTGGTGACGTGCTGGAAGCCGGCTCTGCACCGGAAGTCCCCACCAACTGACGCAGCTGATCGTAGGTCATGGCGCCGGTGTGGCGTGCCAGCACCCGGTTGTTCTCGTCAATCACCATGACCGTGGGGGTCTGCGTAACCTGGCACTGTGCGGCATAGTCGGCATGTTGATTGACATCGATCTTGGCGACTTCTGCCCCTTCTTGCGCAAGACGATCAATATTTGGCTCGGTTTGCTTGCAGGGCGGACAAGCGTCCATCGTGAAAAACAGCACTCGCAGGTCCGTAGACGCGAATGAAACAATGGACAAAAGCAGAAGTTTGAGAATCAACATGGCATCCCTCCGTGGATTGCTGTGTCACCGCGCGATCAAAGAGGCGACAGCGTGTCAAGCGGCGATCCGAATCCATTCAGATATCACGCCAGACAGACTTGCCGATCAAATTGCGGGAACCTTGCGGTAATTGGGTTTGAAGGATTTACAAAGTTGGCACCACGGCGCGAACCCTGAAAAAGGACGGTGTGATGTTGCAAATCTGGTTGCCATTCGACGCAACTCCCAAAATAATGGCACTTCCGGAACAATTTGATGACCTGACAGCATTGCTTGCCCGGACTCAACTTTTTTATAAGCCCGCAGAATCGCAGCTTTCGTGCCATTTGGACTAAAGTTTTCTGTGATAGCACGTCATGCGGTTTTGAGTTATCGCCATCGCCTCTGACCAAAAGGACCCTGGATTTGGATCGCCAATCGAATGGAATTCCGAAACGCCTGAATGCAGCCACGCTTCTTATCCTGGCGTTGGGTGCAGCAACGCTTTGGCCGATGACAGCGTTCTGTCAGAACGCTGCGGTACCCAGCAAACTGCAGGAACGTGCGGCAGAGTACAAGAAGCCCGTTGTCATCGTGTTCGACGGCATTATTGACTACCGGATGACCAGCTATTTCCGCAACCGTCTGAACCGGGCCAAGAGCTACGGTGCGGACCTTGTGATCCTGCAAATCGACAGTCCTGGCGGGTTGGCGATGCAAAGTCTGGCCATTGCCGAGGCGTTACGGGATGTCGACTGGGCGTACACCGTGGCCTACGTGCCGCGAGAAGCGATCAGCGGTGCGGCATTAATGTCGCTGGGTTGTGACGAGATCGTGTTGGGGTCCCAGGCCCGATTTGGAGATGCCGGACCAATCTACCTCGATCCGGAACTGGCAGCCTTTCGTTATGTACCGGCCAAGGCCAAGTCCGTTCTGGTGCGTCAGGCTCAGGACCTGGCAGCAGCCAAAGAGCGGTCTGCTGAACTGGCCGAGGCGATGATTGATGAGAACGCACTCGTCTTCATGCGCAAACAACCTCCCAACGCAGCGGGAGCCAAGCCTGATTTTCGCACTGTGCATCTGGCCAACGAGAATCAGAACGCTCAACAAGCGGCCAGAGATGCCGGCCTGGATCTGAGCCAGTGGGAATTGGTGCCGGAAACGGCGCCAGAAAAGTTCTTTACCGTCAATGGTCCTCGCGCCGTCCAATTGGGATTTGGCAATTTTGTGGCCGATAGTCGAGGAGAGGTTGCCAAGGAACTGAATTCCACTGCGCAGATCCGGGAATACGACTACACGTTGACAGACGGAGTCGTCTATTGGCTCAACTCGCCGATTGTCACGGGTCTCTTGATTTTGATCGGCCTGATCGCTTTGTATTTTGAATTGAGTGCCCCTGGCATCGGCGCTGGTGGATTGATAGCCGGGCTGTGTGCTGTGCTTTTCTTCTGGAGTCGGTTCTTTGGCGGCACATCGGGGTGGCTGGAAGTCATCCTGTTCCTGGCCGGAATCGTGTTCCTGATGATGGAGTTGTTCGTGATTCCGGGTTTTGGATTGGCTGGATTTGCAGGACTGGTTCTTTTGTTTGTGAGTGTCGTCATGGCCAGCCAGGATTTCGTGGTTCCCGAAACCCAAATGCAATGGAATCAGTTGTTGAGAACACTGCTGGTAATTCTCGCTGCAACCTGTGTATTCATCATCGGTGCGGCATTCATATCGCGGCGGTTCGGGTCGATCCCGATACTCAGCCGCTTGTCCCTTGACCCGCCATCCAGTGAGTCAGTGGACACCGTGGACAAGGTCACGGGAAAACCAATGGCGGCCATCCATCCGGACGTCTCGGTAGGCGACTGGGGCGTTGCCGATTCATTGCTAAGGCCGGCAGGAAGGGCCATTTTTGGAAATCGCTCGCTGGACGTGGTCAGCGACGGCGCGTTCATCGAGCCGGGCACACAAATTCGCGTGGTTGAGATCAGCGGTAACCGAATTGTCGTGGCCGAAGTTGAAAATTCTGAAGAAACTACCTACCGCGAGAATCCGCCGGAACAACAGGTCTGAAACGTTTTTACCGGCAGGCATCTCGATAATCTTCAGAATCCGGAAGGTGTCATTCAAGGCAATCCAATCCGGCGGCGGGGCAGATTGGTGAGGGGCGTCGATTGCGGCTTTGACGGAACAGCCGTTCAATGTCGTCAAATCGGTTCCCAATCCACCATTATGTCGTGTATTTTCCCCCTTCCCCGACAAGCTCGCCCCTGGCCAAAATGGCGGTATGTCGATTGGAGCCGGGTCCTGCAAATTATGCCAGCAATCCGGCGCCGGCAACGGTCCCGCAGAGGTTAAAGTGACTGGGAAAGTTTGTCGACTTGTCTAAATAGTTGATCGAGGCAAAGCCCGGCGATTGTGCTGGTTGTCGTGTTTTGGCCTTTCCCGGTGCGGGCTTTTAAATATCATTGTGCTTTGATTTCAGCAAAGCTTGCACGGCTTTTCTCGGTCCGCCGCTGGTCCCTGAGTCAGGTCCTGAGACCCTGCCTTCACGTTGTCCGTAACGTGACTTGTCCAGACCCGACCGGATCACCGTACAGGCCGCCGGTGAACCTTTACTACTTTATTTTTGACAAGGGACAGGAACTACAACTCCCTCCCAATTTGGTGCTCTGATGAACCTGAAAAATCTGCGCAATATCGGAATCTCGGCCCATATCGATTCGGGCAAGACCACGCTGAGCGAGCGCATTCTCTATTACACCGGTCGCATCCACAAAATTGAGGAGGTCCGCGGCGGCGGTGACGGCGCCACCATGGATCACATGGAGCTGGAAAAAGAGCGCGGAATCACCATTACCAGCGCCGCAACCAGCGTCCAATGGAACGACTATGGTATCAACCTGATCGACACGCCGGGTCACGTCGATTTCACCGTCGAAGTGGAACGTTCATTGCGCGTGCTCGATGGAGCAGTCCTCGTACTGTGCGCCGTCGGCGGTGTGCAAGCCCAATCACTGACCGTTGATCGGCAGATGAAGCGCTATCATGTGCCGCGTCTGGGATTCATCAACAAGATGGACCGCACTGGCGCTGATCCGCACAAGGTTGTCCAGGAAATGCGTGACAAGCTGAATGCCGACGCCATCCTCATCCACCTGCCCGTTGGTGCCGGCGAGGACTTTGAAGCGATCATCGACTTGATCTCGATGAAGACACTGTACTTCGACGGTAACAAGGGCGAGACGGTCCGTACCGAGGATATTGCCGAGTCAGATCTGGAACGAGCCGCAACCGGACGTCAGGAAATGCTGGAAGCGCTGGCCATGTACAGCGACGAATTGATGGAGTTGCTGTTGTCCGAAGAGGACGTTCCGGAAGAACTGATTCACAGGGTGTTGGTGGCTGCCGTTCAGGAACAGGAGTGTACGCCCGTGTTCATCGGTACTGCTTTCCGAAACAAAGGTGTGCAACCGTTGCTGGACGCCATTTGCCGATACCTGCCTTCGCCGCTGGACCGCGAAATCAGCGCCAAGAGCTGGGAGAATTCGGACGAGCCTTATCCGCTGAGTCCGGAAGCCGACAAGCCCTTCGTAGGTATGGCCTTCAAGATTGTGGAAGATCCCTACGGTCAGTTGACCTACATGCGCATTTATCAGGGCACGATCAACAAAGGCGAGATGTATGTAAACCAGCGCACGGGCCGCAAGGACCGTTTCAGCCGGATTCTGCGGATGCACTCGGACAAACGAGAAGAAATAGATGCTGCCACAGCTGGCGATATTGTCGCCGTTATGGGAGTCGATTGCGCCAGCGGCGACACGTATGCCCAGCAAGCCAAAATGTGCACCCTGGAGAACATGTTTGTGCCCGAGCCGGTGATCAAGATTGCCGTCAATCCGCGTGAACGCAGCGGCGGAGAGAAACTCGGCAAGGCCCTGCAACGATTCCGCAAGGAAGATCCCACCTTCCGTGTCTTCACGGATGAAGAAACCAGCGAAGTCATCATGGCGGGTATGGGCGAATTGCATCTGGAAGTTTACATCGAACGAATTCGCCGCGAGTACAAGATCGAGGTCGAAGTCGGTGCGCCCAAAGTCAGCTATCGCGAGACACCGACGAAGACCATCGAGTTCAACTACAAGCATAAAAAGCAATCCGGTGGATCTGGCCAGTACGCTCATATCGTCGGCACGATGGGACCCATTGAACGCGATGAGGAAAACGCCGATCTGGAGTATGTCTTTGAGGATTCGATCGTCAGCGGCCGGATTCCCAAACAGTACATCCCGGCTGTGAACAAGGGCTTCCGCACCTCGGTCGACAAAGGCACGGTGGCGGAATATCCCGTGGTGGACTTCTTTGTCCACCTCAAGGACGGCTCGTACCACGATGTCGACAGTAGTGAAATGGCGTTCCAAACAGCGGCTCGCGGTTGCTTCCGCGAAAACATGCCGAAGACCAAACCCGTGTTGCTGGAACCTGTGATGCGAGTCGAGATTGAATCGCCGGAAACCTTCCAGGGTGGAATCGTCGGCGACGTGACCAGCCGCCGCGGTATGATCGAATCGACCGATGTCAATTCGGATGGCACTTCCGTCGTGATTTGTGAAGTTCCACTGAGCGAAACGTTTGGCTACGCGACTGATCTCCGCAGTATGACGCAGGGTCAAGGAACCTTCACGATGGAACTTTCCGGCTATCGCAGGGTCCCGGCCAGTATTCAGGTCGAGATCATCGAAGAACGCCGCAAGCAAAAAGAAGAGCAGCTCGTCGGCTCGCGTTAGCGGCAAACGGCGCTACCATTAAGATCAAAAATGAAAAGTCCGGCAGCCAGGAAGCTGCCGGACTTTTTTTGAACGCACGTTTGTCAACGTTAGCCATTTGCCTTGATGATCAGTGCTTGTCCGGCGACTTCCCAGGTCAAGCTGGCAGCGTCAAGGATCTCGTCGAGATTGTCCTGAATCATCGCACCATCGCGATGCAACGTGACCGCTATCATACGTTTGGACTGGGCCGAGGGATCAAACCGAACGTGCTTGCCTGAAAATCCAGCCAGCATCTGCACAGCGAATTCCAGTGGCGTATCCTGAAAGTGAACCGGGATGCGTTGTTGCATGGTACGTTCGAGTCCCAGTATGTCGGCGTCAACAAATCTACGAGTGGACGGCCCGTCTCCACCCTGTTCCAGGGCAGAAAGTTCCAGCGGCTCACCCGTTTCGATGCGAGCACGTGTCGAAACAACGTACTTGCCGCCCTGGAGTTTGACCGCCAGAGAATTCGGCAGGATTGCCTCCAGAATCTCCAGTCCCGTGGCGTCGGTTATAGAAACCGTTACAGGTGCGTCGAGGCTGATACCTTCCCCCTCGATCGCAGCGACGTCGATCAGAATGTCGGTACCAGTCACCTGGCCAACCATGCTGATCGCTTCAGACAATGGTGTATTCGTTGATTGCAGCGAATTGGCTTGGTGACTGTAACTATGTGTAATACGAACTTGTGCTGTGGCAGGAATCACTGCCGCAATGACGGCGATCAGTGAACAGGCAATGATGGGAATGCATTTCATGGGAAGGTCTCCTAAGTTGGCTTGCGAACAAAAATGCAGCATGAGTTGGATGGATACGGCAGGTGTACCGAATCTGGTTAACAACAAGTCGCAGCCCCACCGGCGTTTTACGAGGTGGAGCTCGGGGATTGCGACTTGATTTTTTCGGAGGGCGGTCGTTCCTAGCCCCAGCGGTAACCGCTGTTCCAGCGATTCATGCCACCGTAGTTGCCACCGTAGGTGCCCTGGCTGTTCCAGCCCCATTTGTTGCCCTGGTGCTGGTTGTAACCAAAGGTCTGGCTCTGACCGTAGTTTCCGTAAGGG
>JBPCVB010000451.1:0-7052 GCA_051010855.1 Pirellulaceae bacterium
GTGATGGTCTGGTCACCCTGAGATGCGTCAATCACGGCGTTGGTGTGGATTTCTCGCGTTTCGTTCGGTTTCAACGGTACGACGTATTGTTCCGTTGGATGCTGCTGTCCGTTGACATTGATCAGGAATTCTACCTGACCCGTGGCATCGGTGGGTCCACGGTTCGTGACGGCCAGAACGACTTGGCCCTGAATCTTCTTCGTGGTCCGAATATCGGACAGCACCAGATCGGTTGCTTGATTTCCGATTGAGGATGCCTGAGGCAGCACCTCGCTGTACAGGTTGTTGCCAGTGTTGGGATCATTCAGTCCCACGGTCGTCAGTCTTACCTGGACCGATGAACTGGCGCTGGCCGTGTTGATACTTCCGGTGTTCAAGGTAGTGGTTTGCCCGGCCGCCAGTGTTATGTTGGCCTTGAAGTACGACATGGCGCCGTCGATGTTCAGCTGCAATTCAACCGGTTGCTGCGTCACCGGCAGCGGACCACGGTTAGTGATCGCTGCGAACAACTGGCCATTGCGCAGTCGCGTTGCATACACGTCGGTTACGGCCAGGTCCGTCTGGGCTGCTCCGGTCACTGGCTGCGAACCGCTCGGAGGTGGCTGGGTAACCATCAACTGGCCAGGCTGAGTTGTGGTGCCGGGAGGAGTAAGGGTCGTGCCTGGAACGGCGGCAGCTACCGGGGGAGTCACGGCACCCCGGGCCGGTCCGTAACTCACATTGTCGAAATCAACAGAACCCGAATTCAGGATGACACCCAGCCCCACCACACCTTGCGGCAAGCGGCTGGTGTGCTGATAGCCGATGACCGGCACGCGATCCACCCAGACATCGACTCGGCCGTTTTTGTATTGCACTACCAGATCGTGCCAGAGGCCGTCCTGAAAATTGGCGTAGCCCGATGCAAAGTCCTGATGCTGGAATTGACCGGGCTGGATCTGGGTGCGCCGTGACAAAACGATTTGATCAGGTGCCAGGGTGATGGTATCGATCGAGTTGCTGTGGTCGGTGAAATTGAATCCGATGTCGCCGGCACCACCTGCCGATCGAAATCGAAAGCCCAGCATAAAGTCCTGTGGAGTCACCGGCAAAATGGCGTGACCGCCGCCCCAGATACGCATGGCGCTTCCTGTACCAGCGGCGATCAAAGATCGATTGCACGAGAATTCCCAATCAGCTGGAATTCCCTGGTCAAACGTCTGCAGCGAAGGCATGGATTGTGGTTGCTGCGCCGATGCAAACGTGGGCAAAACCAGAAGTGCAAGTAACAAACCAAGGCTGGTTGATCTGGCATTCATCGTGGACAACTCCTTGCGGCGAAACCAACGGATAGCTCGGGCCATCGCCGTTGAATCGACAAACAGGTGGACGGATGCCTCGAACAAATCCGCACTTGCTGTACCATCGCTTCCGGAAATTCAGTGGCTGTGGCGACAACCAATGACCTGTGTGGACTAACGCCGAAAGGGGCGTGATTTCACCGGCGGAATTTTGTGGCAGCTTGGCCGAAGGACACTGACGCACATGCAATATCAGTTGTATTTATGTGCGGTCGAGCACGTCGTGCGCTCGCAATCGCCGACGCCGATCCAGTGGCGCGAGTGATGTCTAAATGGGTTGCAATGGACCGGGCCTAATTCTGCAGAATCTTGACCTGTTGGTTGTCACGCAGTCGTTCGTTGCCCTGGACCACGATTTCGTCCCCGGGCTGGACGTCACCGTCCACTTCGATCAGGTCGCCACTGGCTGGCCCGGTGTCCACATCAATCGAGTGCACGGTTACGCGATCGCCGGAACGTTGCAGCTTGAACACGCGAATGCGATCCTGACTGAGGACCAGAGCATCCTTGGGCACCATGGTGACGGTTTGTGCCCGGCCGATGTTCAGTTCTGCACGGGCCAGCCACCCGGGTTTGAGCGTGAAGTCGGGATTGGCGATGCGAATGATCACGGGCAGCGAACGGGTTCGCGGGTCGGCGTCGGGCACGATCCGATCGACGTGACCGGTCAGGGGCTCACTGAGAAAGTCCACTTTGACAGTGGCTGGCAGGGGACTGTCGTCGGCCGCCTGGGCAAAGGAATGTTGCAGGCGGGTGGCGTATTCCTGGGGTACGCTGATTTGCAACTCGATGGGGTCCAACTGCACGATCTCGACCACGGGTGTTCCTTGGGTGACCCAGTTGCCGCGTTCCACGAGTTTGCGCGTGATAAAACCGGTGAATGGTGCACGGATGGAGTAACGGGACTGCAGATCCTGCATCCGCTCCACTTCGGCTTGTTGCCGGGCCACACTACGGCGGGCAATTGTCAGACGGATATCCTGGGTGGCCTGCAGCTTTTGCAGTTCAATGCTCACGGCGTTGAGATCTTCAGAGCGGGCGCGAAAGTTGGAAACGCTCTCCTCGACCTCCTGGGTCGACATGGCACTTTCGGCCAGTCCCTGTAGCCGCTCGTACGTTTTTTTTGCGTATTCAAGTTCCGCTTCGGCGCGTTGCACATTGGCCTCGGCCAGCGCGATTTCCTTGGGGATGGTTTGCAAGAGTTCTTCCAGTGCCTGTTGCCGTAGCTCAAGTTCGATGTCCGCGGCTTGCATTTCGATCTTGATCGTGTCGCGACGCAGCTCGACAAGGACCGGGGCTGGTTCATCGGATTCGACCGGGAGTTCGACAAAATCGCCTGCTTCGACCAGAACCTGTTCGACCCGTTCTTCCACGGCGCTGCCCACAACCGAACGTTGCAAAGGCTGTAACGAGCCCACGAAAGATTGACGGGTGGGGCGGGTTTGCTCCACCGCCAGTCCCGTACGCACGAGGGCGTCTTCAGGACCGCCCTTGCGTTGCGCAACGGAATTTGTGACTGGCCAGCAGACGGCAAGCAAAACCAGGATGCCAGGAAATCGGCCCATTTTTTTCGTGCCCGGTGAGAAAAGGTGCGTTAGCAAAGGACAGGGTTCGTTACCGCAAGTCGGCAGGGTCTTTCAACTGTCTATTGTAGTTCATGCTCCGCACCTGAATGACATCAATAGCCCGCGGCGCCAGCGAGGGTCCGCCTTTCCGACCCTCGCTGGCGCTTCGGGCAATTTTCAATACGCCCTGAGGCTCTCACCGGATCTGGCATCGCAGAGTTGGCCTCGCCCCAGGGACCGAGTCATGGCACAAAAAAAGCCACGTTCCAAGGGGAACGTGGCTTTGTGTTTGTCAGGTGAAATCTCGATTAAGCAGTGCGTTTGCGGCGAATCAGGCAACATCCGGCGAGGCCAATCACCAAACCCAGCGAAGCGGGCTCGGGGACCACACTGAGTGCGTTTAAGTTGTCGGGCGTCACTACACCCCCGACCAGACCCAGTGACGCGGCCGGAGCAAAAACACCGAGAAATCCGGCACCGCCACCGCCGGCGAGCAAAACGTCGCCAGGCGTGACTCCCAAACCGCCCAGGGAGGGGGAGGCGGGACCCAAGGAGAACAGCATCAAATCTGGTCCGTCAAAAACTCCGGGCGCACCGCCATCGAATACGACCAGGCCGTCAACTTCGTCCGTAGGTGCGAGTCCCAGCATTCCTGAACCAGCGTAAAGCACTGGGGCACCGGCATAGCCACCACCGAGATCAATAAAGATATCCGCAGCAGAAAAAGCGGCATAAGGTGAGAGCGGCGCACCGATCGCAGCGCCGTCGACGCTCCAGTAGATAATGCCCGGTCCTCCGGTCGGTAACATGGGTGGCGGACCGGTCGGTTGGGATTCAAATCCATCCACGCCACGAACAGCCAGGTTAGCCGCGCCTTCCGTTAGTCCCAGTGGAACACCTGGAGTGGCTACCGATCCGTCTCCGTCGTGTTGCAGGAAATTGGTACCTGAAACAAAAGAGCGGAATATATCGCTTTGGGCGTCAGCAATACCTGCTTCGGCAAATACCGCCGTTCCGGCAAGGCCAACGGCCGCGCTGTCAACGCTAAAGTCGATGGCAGTGATGGATTCAAATGGGAAGGGCTGGTTGTACGAAATTGCATCCACGTTCAGTCCCGTTCCGCCAGGCATGACCGGGAACGGTGGAAAGCCGGGACCGAGAATGTCGTCCGGAGGTGGGGGTGCCAGGAATATGTCCAACTGCGCGGGGCTCACCGAAAAGTTTTGCGCGTCAGCTTGTAGCGGTAACAACATCAAGGCGCATGCCAGCAGCAACGTTTTCTTCATGATCAGTCTCCGGGTGGGCAACAACTGCAAGTGTTTTGGTCAATGCGTTCGCTGTGGCTGCGACCTGAAGCTCACGCGCGAAAGTTGTCTCATGCCTCAGCAGGTGGACGCCTGCTGTCCTCATCCGCATCCCCCAGACTAATGCGGCCTGTGGCGGAATCAACCACCAGATCGGGGCATGTCGCCACTTGCGATTTGCCAGTCCTGGGTAGATTTCCCTATGGCGTCTCGTGTGGGTTAAGAAGCTGAGGTTTCTGTTTGCGCCGCCATCGAATCAGGCCGGCGGCGCCCGTTCCCAGCAGGGCCAGCGGACTAACTGGTTCGGGAATCTCGCCGACTTGAATGCCGACGTCGGCATCCGTTTCGTAGGCCCAACGGCTGATTTCCACCGAGTAACCTGAGAGGCGGATTTCCGCCCACCCGTAATGAAGGTCGCCATTATCGTCGACGAATTGAAATCCGGTGAACGCGTATTCGTCGAAATGTTGCTGAACGAACTCGTTGAAGACGGGACCGGGCAGAACGCGAAATGAAACTTGCTGTGTGAGTCCATAGCGACGGCGATAAATGGAATGCAAGCTCCATACCCCTGCCGAACGATAACTTTGCCAAACGTAGTCACCTTGCAAGGTGGGTCCAATTGTCACCCCGTAAGGTAGCGGCTGGACTCCGTAAGTCCACGTCGCTCCCGGGCCACCTACCAAACCACGCCCATTCAGCGCATTTCCCGACGCCGTATTGCTACCGAACGCCAGGTAAGTTTGCCGCAAATAGTAATTCCAGGGCGCTAGATACCATCGTCTGGTGGTGCCATTGAGAGCAAGCTGGAATTCCGCGCCGCCTTGACCGTCGACATCCCAGGAGATGACGGTCCCGACTGGCGGACCCAATGCGAGCTCAAAAGGCTGATCGTCGACGTAGACAATATGAGCCGATGCCGTGGACGCCAGAAACATGGCTGACAATGATCCCGCCGTCGTGGCAATTTTTTGCGTGGCACTTCGACCTGTTGATCCGTCGTGGTTCGATGTGTTAGTACGATCCCTGGATTGCGCAGGCATGGACGGTCTCCCTCGAGTCGTTCGGCGAATCAGCACGGCCTGTTGAAGGCAGCAGTTTGAATGCCAAACCCGTTAGAGGCCTGCCGTTGCCAGAAATTCGTGTGTCAACAATCCAGGTATGTGACCGTGTGTCGCGCCAGTGCGGTCAGCGCGCGGAAATGCCGGCTTGGTCGTCAGCCCGTGGTGGGCGCACGCCCAAGCTATTTACCACCAGATCGGGGCATGTGTTGTGAGGTCGTCCCGCTAACAGGTATCGCCGAACCAAGATTTGCGGGCAACTACAGGCTTTTCATAGCGTCTTCGCGGGTGTTCTTGATCTGGAACATCGTGTCCAGTTTTGTGATCTTGAACAGTTCCTTGATCTGCGAAGTCAGATTGCAAAAGGTGACGTTGATGCCGCGCGCCTGACACTGTTTGTGAAACGAAACGAACTGACCAATCATCGAGGATGTCATCAGTTCGATGCGATTCATATCCACGATGACCTTCTTCAGATCGGTAGTGCGGGCGATGTTTTGCAGTTCGTTACCGATGTTGTCCACAGCATCCTGATGAAGGATTTTTGTTTGTTCAAAATCCAGAATCATCACGTCATCGGATACGGATTGCAGGAGGCTGGTCATGTACAGATTCCACAGGAATTGGTCAACGAAGCGAAGGAGGTGGCGCGCGACCACGCATAGACCGGATTTTAACCCGGATGCATCAAAGGGGAAAGCATTTACACGAAAATCCGGGTCGGTTGTGATGTCATGAGCGCGAAACTGGTGGACACTACTTAACCGTTTCGTCGTACAGCGGCAGCAACCGGTAGTCGACTTCCAGGGATAGCAGGTTCATCGTGGTCACATACAACCGTCCTGCCTGGGCTCCCCAGCGATCAGGAACCGGATTCAGAGGATCCCAGCTACCGGCCATGTCGCCTTCCTTGATCTGGGATTGCACCAGCAACGGATGTAACGCGCCGTGCCACTTGTCCCAGGATTCGCCCCCGACATGACGAATGATTTGCGTGGCGTAGTACCAGTAATAGGTGTCGCGGGTGTTGATACTGGAGTCGCTGGGCAGATGCTCCATCAGGTATTCCGATCCCTCCAGCAGTCGCGGATCGATGCGATCCCAGCCCATGTACAGCCGCATTAACAGGCCAACCGCCGTCATGCACGGCGATGGAGTGCGTCCGTGCCGCGTGGTATCGGTGTCGCGTGCCTCCGGTCGATAACGGAACAGGTGTTGTAACTCCACGTCCTGGGCATTGTCGGCCCAGCGCTCAATTCCAATCCAGACCTTGGGATCCGTTTCCAGTCCTGCCAGGCGGGCACTTTGCATTGCCATCATCATCCAGCCTGTGACCGATGTGTCAGCCTGTTCCCCGGGAACGTAACGCCAGCCGCCCAGGTCCGGGTGCTGGCTGTCGCCGATAAAATCGAGTGCCTTTCGCAACGCGGGCAACAGCGATTCGTCCTGCGTCATACCGTAGGCTTCGGTCAAAGCCAGCGAGGCGATACCGTGACTGTACAAACGACAGAACTTGTTGGATTGCTCGTCGGCCGACAGGTACAACTCGCCCGAAGGCTGCTGATGTTCGACCAGCCAGTCGATGGCGGCCTGCAACTGCGAGGCATATTTGAATTCGCGATGGTTGTAACCAGCACCCTGAAAAGCAAGGATCGCCAGCCCGGTCGCGGCCGTGTCGCTGGATAATTGCATGGCCACGTCATTCTGGCCGACATCAAACCCGCCCAGCGTCCAGCTGCCGTCTTCCTGTTGATGCCGTGCCAAAAACGCCAGGCCCAGCTC
>JBPCVB010000452.1:0-8597 GCA_051010855.1 Pirellulaceae bacterium
ACCTGGATCAACGGGGCATTCCGGTTGATCGGGTTGCCAGCGGTGATCAACTGAGCGTTTGTTCTAGCGTTTCATTTGATGTGTTAAACCCGCCAATCTCCGTCAACGAAGACGATTCTGATAATTCGGACAGCATTGTATTGAATGTGCAGTACGACAAACGCAATCTCCTTTTGACCGGTGATGTCGAAGGACCCGGTCTGGATCGACTGCTGTCGATGCCCGCTCGAACCCACGACCTTGTGCTAGCGCCTCACCACGGCAGCAAAAACAGTCGTCCGACTGAGTTCCTCCACTGGGCGCAACCGCGATACGTTGTCGTTAGCAGCCACCGTCGCAAGAACCGGGATTTGTACGAATTGTTGCCCGCCGCTGATCGCCCGCATGTGTTTCATACCGGACTGGATGGCGCTGTACTCGCGGTGATCAGCCGGGATCAGGTGTCCGTTCGCAGCTGGTATGCCAGTCCCTGGTAGAAAAACGCGGACGCGGACGAAAACGAGAGGCGGACGAGGCCGAGGACAGGTTAAACCTGGTCGTCCTCAAGTGTGATGTATTCGCGGGAACGGATAATGACGGCTGACGCTCCCAGCATGATTCCAGTCATCAAGAAAATGGCGCCCAGGTGCAACCATGGCGGGTACTGGCCCCAAATATCGGCAAAATTTTCCCTGGATTCGTCGTCCGGGATAATCCAGCCCAGCCATTGCGAAAGCAAACTCACCATATGGTAGGACATCGCCAGTTTGCCGATGACCGCGGGAATCAGCGCAAACACAATTTCCACAATCAGGAAATAGCCGACCGCCACAACCATTGCGCGACGCTGAATGATCACACCCAAAAACGAAAAGATCGCCGAATAAACCATACTGGCCAGGAACAGCATGACCGACAGGTTGAACCAGATCGTTAAGCGGCTGACTCCCGTGTCCTGGGATTCTACAGCTGCAAGCATAAATTCGGCCTGAAAGTCAATTAGCATGCATATGGTCAATGATGCCCACGCAATCAGGAACGACCAGACAAACGAAATCAGGAATTTGCCAAACAAGATGGACCAGCGGCCATAGGGTCGGCTGGTGATGAAGGTCCAGCTGCGACCTTCCAGCTCGGTATAGACATTGGAAGTCGCCCACAACAGCAATGACAGAAGACAGATCATGCCACACAACACTGCGATCACAAATTCCGGAGCAACCAGTGCGCCCGAGGAATCCAGCACAAAGACCATCGCCGGTGGAAACAGCATCATCACAAAAGCAACGCCCATTCGCTGCAACGTCATCACGCGAGACATTTCAAAACGGATGGTGGCAAGGATGCTGTTAACGATCGACATATGACTAGCCCGGTATTCGAATCTCGCCGCGGTGAATTCTCATCAAGGTTGTGAAGATTTCCTGCAATGATTCGTCTGCTGAGCGAATCTCGGTGACCGACAAGTCGTTCTCCAGGGCAAGGCGTGGCACTTGCGTCAATAACTCGACTGGATGCCTCGTGTCGATTTCCAGCTCCTGTTCAGCTGTATTGATCCGTATCGAGTCGATATCCAGTCGCGACGTCAACAAGGCAGCCAGTCGATTCGGTGCGTTGCAACGCATTCGAATCGAATTGGGACAGTCTGCCAGAATCGAACGCACTTGTTCGGGCGAGCCAGAGGCAAGCAGTCGCCCCCCGGAAATCAACAACAGTGACGGTTTCAATGCTTCGACTTCGTGCAGGATATGACTGGCCAGAATCAGACTCTTGCCTCGCTTGACCCAGTCTTTGAGGAACTGGGTCATTTCGATGCGACCTTTGGGATCCAGCCCGTTGAATGGTTCATCGAGAATCAACAGTTCCGGTTCATGAGCAATGGCCTGTGCCAACACAGTCCGCTGCCGCATTCCCAACGAATATCCGCTCATGGCCCGGCCCATGGCGTGCGACATACCGACGACGGCCAACGCCTTCTCGGCATATTGGTCAGCAGTCGACTTTTTGAATCCGCGCAACTGGGTCAGGTAACTAACCCACTGGAATCCTGTAACAAACGGGTAGTTGGCCTGCACCGCCGGACATAAACCGATCCGATTCAGCAACTCATCGCACTGCCACGGATCCTGACCAAAGACATGGACACGACCCAGTGTCGGTCGCAGCTGCCCCATGACGAGGTTAATGAATGTTGTTTTGCCCGAACCGTTGGGACCCAGTAATCCGTAGATGCCCGGCTGCAACGACAACGAAATGTCATTGACCCCAATGACGGTGTTATAAAGTTTGGTGACCTTGATGAATTCAATCACGGGCTAGTTCCTCACCGGCGCGGAAACGCGTCGATTCAGCCACAGAGCTGACAGCACCGTGATCAAAGCGAGGACGATCATCGAAGGCAGGACACTTGAGAATTCTGGTTCCAGTCCAAAGACCCATGCCTGCACGCGGCCAATCGTTGAGTAGAGCGAGATGAGCGACCAGTTGCTGTCAAACGGCAACTGTCCACCCCCTGAATTGGAAAAATAGATGATAAACCACACCACCGCCCCCAGTCCCCACACGGTGAACCAGGCAAATCCGGCATAGCGACTCTCCTGGGTCAGCGAGGAAAACAGCAAGGCGATCAGGCAGGTAGGAACGACGGCCACGGCGGTGGCCACCACAATCCGAATGGGAATATCCCACGTGTCAAACACCACCGACATGTTGGGCGACAACATCACGCCAAAGAAGTACAGGGCCATGGCCGGCACCATCGTGATCAGGGCCAATACGGCACCGGGAATTGCCAACTTGCCAATCAGGTATTCGAGACGTGTTATAGGTCTCGAGTAATACAACAGAAAGGCACGCGACCTGACGTCCCGGGAGATCAGCGGCGGCACAATCAGACCGATAATCAACAGGGTCATCATGCCCTGCGGATAGCGCAAAAACGTCGACAACAGCCAGTTCCATGCTGTGTTCCGGATGACACGCTCGTCCTCGCTTTCAAAGGCGGTGGCCAGCGCTTCCTGGTTTGGTATGGATTCCAGCAAAGGCAGTTGCTCGAAGGCTCGCCGGTCCATTTCACGTTCTGCCTGGTTGAGGATGTCTGCGCCACCTTGCTCCTCGAGGATTTCCATGCCCTCTGTAACGCCTGGGACCCCATGCCGTTGGGCCATATTGGCGAGGTTGGGATCCATCATTTTTTCAAACAGGAAAAAGCACACGCCGAAATAGATGACCGGCAGCCAGGAAGCCAGCATGGCGCGGCGAATCCAGCGGCTTTTCAGGGCGGTGCGAATTCCAGCCTCGGAAATGGTCCACCAACGTGTCATTGCCGAGGTCAGCGGGCCCGACCAGTTGCGATAGCCAACATCATGAATGGGCATGCTCGTCCCCCTTGATCGCCTCCATGAATATTTCCTCGATCGAGTTCCGGGTTGGAACGAGCGACTTGAGAACAATCTCGTGGCGATCGCATACCTGCCAGATTCGGTTAAAGGTATCTGCACCGTTGGCCATAATCGCGACCGTACCGTCATCCTGCAAACTGGCCTGCACACCCGCAGAAACCAACTGGCTTTCCAAACGGTCCGCGTGATCGATGACCGTGGCAATGTACAAGGGTGAAGTCGGATCGTTTAGTTTGTCCAGACGGTCGGACACCTTGACTTCGCCGTTGGAAAGAATAACGACGTGATCGCATATTGCCTGGACATCAGGCAGAATATGCGTGGAAATGAGTGCCGACTTGTTGAACTTTTCGCACAACACACGAACACGATTCAGCAACGCTTCGCGTTCCTCCGGATCCAGTCCCGAAGTTGGTTCGTCCAGAATCAACAGCAGCGGGTCATGCACAATAGCAGCCGCAAACTTGGTTTTTTGCCGCATACCGGTCGAGTAACCTTCGACACTGCGATACCGTTCCTGATGAACGCCACAAAAATCAAGGATCTCATGAGCTCGCCGCAGGGCTTCGATCGGCGGGATGCCCGCCAGGGATGCCGAGAAGCGCACCATCTCGATCCCGGTCATACCGGTGATATAGCAATCGTCTTCGGGCATGTACCCCACCATAGCGCGAATTTTGCGACCTTCACGCAACAGGTCATGCCCCAGGACTGTCCCTGTGCCGCCATTGATCTTGACCAGGCCCATCAATACCTTGATCAGCGTCGACTTACCCGCGCCATTGGGGCCCAGCAATCCCGTTATGCCATCATCCATCGTTAGCGAAACGTCATGGAGCGCCACTATGCTCTTGTAGGACTTGCAGATGTTGTGCAGTTCGATCAAGTGGCTCATAAGCGGGCGGCGTCGTTGGGTCCGGCAGGAACAGGTGCAGTCAGGCAGATGATGGCAACGCCCGCGCGGCTGCTGCCGCTCGCATGCCAACTCATTTTGGCAAGGCAGGGCAGGGTTGTCTACACAAGCACAATTGGGCCATTAGGTGTTCGGACTGACGGGGCCAGTATTGCGTGATTTGTCAGAATTTCTCTGGCCCCGAGGCGGCGAATCATGTAATGCTTCGCTCGATGTTCTGCGACCTGGGTCTGTATGGAAGGGTGTCATGAAATTGGTAAGGATTTTTGTCCAAATATTTACCGTCCTGGTTTGTGCCTGCGTTTTCAGCCCGTTGCTCCCAGGTCAGCAATTGACACCTGCCGCTGATTCCAGCAGTTTCGTCGCAGCTTCCTCGCTGACAGGTACATGGGCTCCGGTCAACGTAACTCTGCATGGCTATCCCTTACCGGAAGAACGACGCAAGTCGATTACGTTTGAAATCACCGACGGACGATTCCGCTTTACCAGCGGCGATATTGAGGAGCAAGGGACGATTAGCGTAACTGCGGGCAGCTCGGGCCTGCCGACCAGCGTTGACCTGGTTTTTGAAGATGGTCCTAATCAGGGGACCACTATTCGCGGAATCTGCAAAATCGAAGATGGCAAATTGTTCGTGTGCTATGCCACCGGTGGCGAGCGTCCCACCGAATTTGCTTCCACGCTGGAATCCGAAACCCTGCTGCTGGAATACCAGAGGGTCAACCGTCGCTAGACCCGGCCAGAAACTCAGGCTGCCGACGGAATACGGAAGTGAATCAGACGGGTAGCGACACCTGCCGGTTTGAGCTGGTTCATGTACCGTTCCGCTTCACCACGTGACTGGAATACGCCGCAGTGTTTCCAGATCCCGTTCGTTTCGTCGCGATACTGCACGCGAAATTGTCGCGGTGCACCACCGGGATTACTGACGGCTACCGTCTTGAGATGATCGCTCATTTGTTTCGACTCTTTCATCGACAGGAACGGCGGGAAAGCTAGTGGAGCGGGACATTTCCTGTCAATTGTAATTATGACAATTATTCAATCCGCTGATTCTTCTTAATCGGCAAGCATCGTCGCTGGCATTCATGCCACAAAAAAACGCTGGTAAAACCAGCGTTATTGGTGTGTTTGATTTGACCGGGGCAAGCCGTTACCAGCCCATAACCATGTTCGATTCGACGACCTTGCGAGCTTCGTCCAGATCGGTTCCGGTTTCGTGCATATATAGGCGAATCGCGTGCACCTTGTCACCAGCGGCCTTGGCCAGACAATCGCGGGCCACATTGCAGGGGTCGGCCTTTTGTTCGGTAATTCCCAAAACTCCCTTGCTAATCACCCAACTGTCGCGAGGGCGCTTGGTCAATCGCTTGATTGCTTCGGCCGGATAGGAATCTGTAGCAATTGAAGTGGCCGCGTCCTCGCTTTCAGCCCAGGTGATGATGATATGTGCGTCCGTCTCTACTTCAAACAGTGGCATTGCAGGTTCTCCAGGAACAATTAACAGATGGCAAGCGAACGGAATGATCAAGAAACTTTCGCAAATCCCGCTGGATCGAAAGCATAAGCGTCGTTCGCCCGATGAATGATTAAACGGCGACCAATCGTTACGACTGGTAATTTAGCGGCGTCTCGATGGGCGAGTCACCTCTCCTGATATTATTACACCAAAATGACCCGCTGAAAATCAATATGGCCTCGGTAAGCCACCAATCCGGACGGGGCAATTGCCACAATCACGGGCAAACTCAGCCAGATTGCCCCTCAAGGGGCGTTATGCTGCCGGAATATATCACGGTCATTTGTCCAGTGGACTCCAGGTACAGGCCACCATCATCGGCTATCCCCATAGCGACTCCTTGCTGGCAATCGTCCCCTTGTTCCCACTTGACACGCCGGTTCTTCAGCCAGTCAAGCGCGCGTAACTGCTCAACCACATCGTGGGGCCGCGCCGCGACCGCCCCCACCCACTCGAGGATCCCACCGGCCGCTGCGATCAACACCTCAGTCAAATCAATATTGCCCGTTGTTGTTTCAGCGAGCGAAATCGCATTCTCCAGTTCCGGATTCCCCAGCTCATTGTTGACATTGATTCCGCATCCGATGACAAGTTGTCGCGCAGGGTGTTCGACCGATTCAACAAGCACGCCGCCGAGTTTGCGATCGCGCCAATAAAGGTCGTTGGGCCATTTGATTTTGACAGCTATTTCGGGTGACCATCGGGCGAGCGCTTCACTCACTCCACAGCCAACGGCCAGCGGTAGCAGGCAGGATTGGCGATCACCAACGGCACAGCGATTGGGTATCAGCAGGGAAAACGTCAGGCTGCCTGGGCCGGCCAGCCAGCGGTTGGTGCCTCGACCCCGGCCTGCGGTCTGGATACGAGTCAGGAACAAGGCACGATCCATTTCGCCCGTGGTTCGCGCCAGTTCCAGCGCCCAGTCATTGGTGGAATCGCGTTGATCCACAAAAAACAGGTGCGACAGTTCCAGTTCGTCGCGAACTCGCCCCAGGTCGAAACCTGTTGGAGGCTCGTTCGAGGGCGAGTTTTGTGGCCGGGAACTGCTCATGTTTTGTGTTGGTTTCCTGCGATACCCGTAGCCGCTATCTGGAAAAAAAACGGGGGCTGCGTTAGTGTGTAGCGTTAGCACTCATTGCACTCAACATACCATTGATTCCGAGGTCTTGTGATGTCGAGCGAAACACCAAACCGCCGCGATTTTGTCAAAACGGCTTCCGCAACGGCTGCTGGCGTAACCACCTTCGCCGGCGCTCTGGAACAGGCGGTCGCGCGAGCGGCACACAACAGCGTCAATGAAACACTCAAAATAGGTTTGATTGGCTGCGGCGGCCGGGGCAAGGGAGCAGCCGTCAACGCCACGCATGCCGACCCCGACGTAAAGATCACCGCTTTGGCTGACGCCTTTACCGACCGCATCGATTCCTGCCGGGAACAACTGGAAATTGAAATCGGCGACTACATGGATGTCGACGATGATCATTGCTTTACCGGATTTGATTGCCATGAAAAACTGGTGGAGACCGACGTGGACGTCGTGCTGCTGTGTTCACCTCCTTATTTTCGACCCATGCAAATGGAAGCTGCGGTGGCGGCAGGCAAGCATATCTTCTGCGAAAAACCCATTGCGACTGATGCCCCTGGTGTCCGGCGTGTGATGGCCGCCAGTGATCTGTGCAAGGTCAATGGCCTGAGTCTCGTGTCCGGATTGTGCTGGCGATACGACCTCGGTGTTGTCGCCACCATGAACCAAATCAATGACGGAGCGATTGGTGACATCAAGGCTATGGAAGCCAACTACCTGACCGGTGAATTGTGGCACCGCGGTAACAAACCCGAATGGTCACAAATGGAATACCAGTTACGAAACTGGCTGTATTTCAACTGGCTGGCAGGTGACCTGATCAACGAGCAACACATTCATACACTCGACAAGTGTCTGTGGCTAATGGGTGACGAACCGCCCGTCAGGTGTTATGGCACAGGTGGACGTCAAAAACGAACCGATCCGATGTATGGCACAACCTATGATCATTTCACGACCGTGTACGAGTGGGCCAACGGAATCAAGGCTTTCTCGCATTGTCGCCAGATGTCCGGGTGCTGGTCCGAAAATGAATGCCATGTGTTCGGCACTGACGGTACGGCTCACATCCTCGATAATCGCATCGAAACCGCTGATGACAGCTGGCGATACCGCGGGCCCAGCCGCAGCATGTACGATGTCGAGCACGATTTCCTGTTCAAGAGTATTCGCGACAACGACCCGATCAACAATGGCGACTATATGTGCAAAAGTACACTCATGGCATTGATGGGTCGCCAGGCGTCCTATACCGGGCAAGAGATCGCGTGGGACGAAATACTGGCCGATGACACCGTGCTTGGACCGGACGTTCTGGCATGGGGAGATTACGACGTCGGGCCGGTTCCAGTTCCCGGACGGGTGTAGGAACCATCGTCAAGGAAGGGCGAGGCAAAGCTTCGTCTGAACCGAAGCTACTTCCCGCACAGGCAATGCCATGAATGGAAAACCCGGCGGTATCTACTACGCCGACTACTTGCAGCTGGACAAGATCCTGGGTGCCCAGGACCCGGAAAGCGCCCAGCAAGGGCAAGCACCGGCTCACGATGAGATGCTGTTTATCATCGTGCATCAGGCGTACGAATTATGGTTCAAGCAAATCCTGCACGAGATTCGCTCCATCATCGCCATGATTGGCGATGACATCGTCGATGAGCGGCAAATGGGGCTGATGGTCGCCCGACTGGAGCGGGTTCATAC
>JBPCVB010000453.1:0-16133 GCA_051010855.1 Pirellulaceae bacterium
AATATTGACATGCTGACGGTTGTGGCTGACAGCGAATCGACCATCCTGGCCGCAATCTGGACCGTCCGTGACTGGAGTTTTGCCCCTCTGGGATCGCTCAAACAGGGACAGGACGTCAAGGCCCTGGTCATGCTGAATCCCACCCGGAACTTCCGTGGTCTCAATGGCAACGATGCGTTTCGCAGCGCGTTGTTTACCGGGCGCAGTGGAGCAGCCTTTCCGATTATCGTGGCTGCCGATCGTTCCCATTCCCGCGATGGCAAGAACATCTATGACAACATGATGCGCGGTCGACGATCAATGGAAGGCAACAAACGACTGGACTACTATCGATTCGAGATGGAAGAACAGGAGCGAGTTGTCAAATCGCGACGAGACGGTGACCGATTCCTGGATGACATCATCGGCGGGTTCATCGAAGAGAACGTTTTCAATCGTCGCCACGATTTCCGCTGGCAGGACCGGAGTCCAAAGTAGCCCCGGATCGCAGCTGCCAGTCTGCCTAGTTGGGAATCTTCAGTTCCACGCCTTGTGGCAACGTGCCGGGGTGCGCCAACACGTCTTTGTTCAACGTGTAAATATCGAGATATCGGTTCGGCGTACCAAAAAACTCACGCGAGATAGATTGCAGCGTGTCACCCCGACGCACCACGTGAACTTCCCGTACGTAGGAGATAGACCCCGTAAACGAAGGCTTGGGCTGCACGGGTACAAGTTCGTTATCGCGTTGTAGCTGACCATGCACGACGAATGGTTGCAACGGTCTGTACTCATCCGAAATCTGAGGCGGCTGACCGCCGGGGCTATTTAACCGGGAATCTGCGGCTGGGCCGGTAGAGGCTGGCAATACCGTGCCGAAATCAGGTCGCACGATTTCGGAGTCCAGGGGCTTATGCGTCGCCCGGTCTTCCTGAACTGTCTCGGCCTGCCATTGCGGATTCGATTCACCTTCGACGGGTTGTTCCGCGGAGGAGTTATTCGAATTGGCCGATGGCTCTCCGTCCAAATTCAGGGACAGAAAGATAGCCAATAATAGCAAAATGATTCCCACGCCGAGACGTACGAACTCTTTCATAAAACCGTTCCAGGCGACCGTCGCGCAAATTGTCCAGGTCCAGTTTCCTTATCGGCATCCCGGGCCTGCACGAGAATTTGCAGACGACGAATTTTGTTAATACGTGACGATTGCGCCCGGTTATCCGATTCGAGCGGAAAACAATGACAAGAATCAACAAAAAAAGGCCACGGGCAATTAAGCCCGCGGCCTGGTTGGTTTGCATTTTGATTGTATCAGGTCGCTTGCGGTTTCTCAGGTGTCACCGGCGGCGGGGCCACTCCACGGTTCATCAACCACAACAAGGTTGGCGACGCCACAAAGATCGAACTGTAAGTCCCCACGATTACGCCGATGACCAGTGCGAATGCAAATGCGTGAATCGACTCACCACCCAGAACGTACAAAATCACAACCACAAGCAACGTCGTCAGCGAAGTCAGGATGGTACGTGATAACGTTTGCGAGATACTTCGATTGATCATTTCAGCGGTAATGTCGGTCCGTTTGCCCCGCACTTCACGAATTCGGTCAAACACCACAATCGTGTCGTTCAACGAATAGCCAATAATCGTCAGCAGGGCAGCCACCACAGACAGACTGATGCGGAAATCCTCGATCAGCAGGAATCCAAACACTTTTGACAACCAGTAACTTACTGCGATCGCGCCCAACACTACGAGCACGTCGTGAACCAGCGCCACAATCGCGGCCAGGCCGAAGGCCACATTTTGGAATCTGATCCAGATGTAGCCGATAATGCCGACCAGACTGGCCATCATGGCAAACAGGGCCTTTTGTTGTGTTTGCCCGGCAACCTGACCACCGACGCCACTACTGCTGGCGAAATAGGGTTCCTCGGCCATCGTTTGCTGGACCCGTTCGAATACACGGAATGCGTCGGATTCCTTATAGACTCCCATTTTGACGTTCCACTGCGTGGCACGATCCCGAATCGATTCCACACCCTCCGCCTTCAACTCGACATCATCCTCATCAAACGGAATATCACCGAGTTCGGCTGCTGCTGCTTCCAGATAACCAATGACCGATTCGCCGGTGATCGGATGAGCAAACGTCAGGTCGACTTCGGCGATCATTCGTTCGAGGCGTAACGGCGCGTTTGGCGTTTCCTGTTCAGTACCTGTCAATTCGGTTTCTCCCTGAGTTGGAGCCGACAGATCTGGTGTTTCCGATTCCTGATCACCAGTCGCAGGGTCTTATTGAGAAGTTTCGGCTGGAGACCGGGTTTCCTGATTGCTTTCCGGTGCCGTTTCCTCTTCCTGATCCTGGACAGCAGCAAAGGCGTGTTCAGCAGCAAAAAGGTGCTCCATATTGGGCCCGCCACCAACCGGCTGGCCATCCTCGGGCCCGCCGACCGCATTGATGGGCGTGCCGTCGGTACGCGTTAGCCGGACCAGGGCAGGGTCGTAGTCCATATTGAGCATCACCAGTTGACCCTTAAAAACGTCGGAGATGATCTCATCAAGTTTGGGAACGGGGTCGCCCTCGGGCGCCTGTTCCGCGTCCATTACAGGAAGGCTGGCATCAATTTTGAACGCCCGGACATTGTCTTTCATTTGGGTGACCGAGTAACGAATGGGGTCACCCATGTATGTGTAGTCAGATTTATTCAGCGAATCCGAAATTTGGTCCACTGACATTTCACTGACGAATTCAACGCGGGCCGTGGAACCACCAGCCAGATCCGTGTCCAGCATCCCTTTGCCGCGGATAAAGAATGCTGTCAAACCGACCACAATAACCATAACGGAAATCGTCGCGGCAATCTTTCGCATGCTGATGAAGTCCAGCAGGTTGTTGCCGACGATTTGGTTCATTTTGAGTTCGGTGATCCAGCGACGACGCTCGGCGATGTTGAAAAAGATTCGCGAACAATAAATCGCAGTGAACATACACATCAAAATGCCCACGATCAGCGTCACCGCGAAACTTCGCAGCTGATCTGTTCCAATGACATACAGAATCACCGCGGTAATCAATGTCGTGAGGTTGGCATCGACAATTGTGGTCGTCGCCCGGTCGAAGCCATTACGGATTGCCATCCGCAACGCAGCGCCACGTTTCAATTCCTCCCGAATACGCTCAAAGATCAGCACGTTGGCATCCACCGACATACCGATCGTCAGCACAAGGCCGGCAAGCCCGGTCAACGTCAGGTTCACGTTGATGAGCATCAGAATTGCCATCACAAAGACCAGGTTAAGGACCAATGCGATACAGGCAACGATTCCGCAAAAGCGGTAATAGAACAACATGAAGATCAGGACGATGCCCAGCGAAATAGCGATCGCGGTCAATCCCTTGGTCTTAAGTTCTTCGCCCAAAGTCGAACGAATCTGGTCCATGCTGATCCAGTTCTTGCGTAACGCGACATCCAGTTTCCCCGAGCTGAGGACGGCGATGTAACCCTCGATTTCCGCTTCGGTAAAGCTGCCTTCGATTACACCGTCAGTACGAATCGGTTCGTTGATCCGGGGAGCCGACTGCAGCTTGCCGTCCAGAACGATACCCAGCAGAAAATGGCGTCCGTTTTGAGGCTTGTTGCGACTGGTAAGTGAAAACAGGCGTCTGCCGCCTTGTCCGGTCAGCTTGAATTCAATCCGTGGTTGTGCCCGCTCATCAAACCCCTTTTGTACGCTGGTCAGGTATTTACCTTCGACGTTTTGACGGTCCGAATCCGGATGAACCATCAGGATTTCGATCGAACGGTGGTCGTTGGCAATTGCCCACTCGGAGAATTGTTTCCGGGCGGTTTCCCCGTCTCCGCTGAAGTTAAGTCCCGCAATGTTAATGGGCACGCCAGTTTGCTTGTCACGCAGCAAGTGGTTGGGTGACGGCATGAACTTGTACGGCATCAGCCGGCCGGTTTGTCCCGGGGCGGACTGTTCCCGAGCCAGTTCCACCCATTCCCCGATCTTCTTGCCTTCGGGATTCTCGTCATCGGGTGAACCAATCACGTCCGAGCGACGATCCAGCATGGTCTCCCGAGCCGCGATAAAGACGGCTTGATGCTTGCCCTGGGTTTCGTCAGCGACAATGCGGAAAAACAACTGGCCCGCCGATGTGAGCCTTTGCCAGATACGTTCTGCCTCTTCCTTTTCCACGTCAGGAATAATGACTTCCATCTGTTCCTTGCCGAGACCACGAATCACGATCTCGCGCACACCGGATGGGTCAATACGCTGTTTGAGGACGGGGATCAGTTGCTGAATGGTAACCTTGTCGGAATCTGGTACGCCGGGCTGGTCATTCATCTGACCGATAATGGTCACGCCGCCGCGCAAGTCGACACCAAACTTTAACGGTTTGATCGAGATCACAATGGCACTGAAGATCAGACACCAGATCAACAGGCCGATACGGCCACTGAGTTCCGGAGTCTTGAATGTCTTGGCGAGAAAACGCCCCAGAAACGTGGCAACAAAGATCGCGGCAAAAATGCCGATCAGTGCCAACACCGTTTCGTTCTGGTACCACGGCGGCGAAACATCGATTTTGTCAGCGGCTTCCACTGCCGCTTGAGCCAAAATATTCATAGTTGGTTATTCGGTCGCACTAAAAGGGACTGTTGATTTGTTTCAGGTCTTTTCCGGTTTCTCATCGGTAATCACCTTGATGATCGACGATTGGAGGACTTGCATTTTGGTGTTGGTCGACTCGTCAATTCGCAACGTCACAGAGTTGTTGTCATCGCGAATGGCGAGCACCGTGCCAATGATTCCTCCGGCCGTCACCACACGATCGTTCTTTTTCAAATCTGAAAGGCGTTTTTGGTTTTCCTGATCAGGCTTTTTGGGACGCATCAACAACATCATCACGAGCAGCGCCAACATCATCGGGATAAAAAATCCCAGACCCAGGCCGCCGCCGCCCTGATTGCCAGCTTCGTTGGCCGCGTCCGCAGCTTGCGCGCCCGGATCGCCTTCCAACTGCGCCAGCAAGTGAATGAACCTCGAATACATTGGACCCAGCCCGCTGTGATTTGACCCGGATTAATGGACCGGGAGCGCCCCAACAAAAAACGCTCGACCTCAAAGAAAATGCTGTCGAGTCGCGTAAATGCCGTACATGACAGCACTTATCTTAAAATTTTGCCAAATTTCCAACAAGGCCATAATCAAGGACGCCGAGGCTTCTCATAAGTCGCAAAAGCCAGGCTGAAAATGCTGTGGCTCACCGCACGATGCGGCCGGTGGAGTAGCCCATTTCGCACGCTAAAGCGTGAACTCCAACAGCAAAACATGACTCCCAAACCGCGATGGCCATAGCCTAGCTTGGGCAGCGATCGGGCGTCAGGCCCCATCCGGCAAAACGATCGCGGCAAAACTCAACAAAACTATCGGACTCAATCGCCTCCCGGGCCCGCCTCATCAGGTGCTGATAGTAAGCCAGATTGTGCAGGGATAGCGCGATGGGCCCCAGCATTTCCCCGGCGATAAACAGGTGTCGGAGGTATGCCCGACTGAAATGCCTCAGTGGCGAAGGCGTCGTGTCATCCAGCGGACGGGGGTCATCACGATGTTGCAGGTTCCGCATCCGCAGCGGACCTTCATCAGTAAAGGCCAGTGCATTCCGGCCATTGCGGGTGGGCATGACGCAGTCAAACATATCGACTCCCCGGCCGATCGCAGCCAACAGGTCCTCAGGGCGACCAACTCCCATCAAATACCTTGGCCGCAGCGGGGGCAGATGCGGCGTGACGGCGGCCGTAATCCGATCCATTTCTTCGGGAGTTTCACCGACGCTAAGGCCGCCGATCGCGTAGCCGTCGAAATCCAGTTGAGTCAACTCATCGGCACATGCGTGGCGCAGCCGCTCATTGAGGCCGCCCTGAACGATTCCAAACATTGCCTGTTGAGGATGTTTCAGGGCGCGACAACGCTGTGCCCACCGCACCGTTCGCTGACAGGACTCCTCGATCACGTGATCAGGCGAAGGCAGAGGGGGCAAATGGTCCAGCACCATGGCGATGTCGCTACCGAGATTTCGTTGAATCTCCATCGATCGTTCAGGTGTCAACTCCAGCAAAGCGCCATCGATATGCGAGCGAAACGAAACACCCTGTTCATCGACTTTGGCGAGTTTGGCGAGACTGAAAATCTGAAAGCCGCCGCTGTCGGTCAAAATAGGTCCATCCCAATGCATGAACTTGTGGAGTCCACCCAGCTGGGCAACCAGTTCGTCGCCGGGTCTCAATGAAAGGTGGTAGGTATTTCCCAGGATGATTTGGGCACCGGATTGGCGAACCTGCCCGGGCGTTAATCCCTTGACGGAGCCGACAGTACCCACCGGCATAAAGGTCGGAAGCTCAATGTCACCGCGTGGCGTGGCAAGGCGGCCGCGTCGGGCACCGCAGTGCTTGTCGACGTGGATCAGTTCGTAATGAAACTCGGACACAGGTATTCGCCAGACATCGGAAACAGCGCATAAACTGAGCCGACAGTACAGAGTCGTGTTGCATTTACGACCAGCGCCGTCGGCTCAGTGGAATTATCGAACCGGGTTACTCGCCACGGAGCGTCAAGGTGAATTGAGTAAGCTTTTCCCGGATTTCATTCAGGCTGGTGACACCAAAGTTTTTGCATTCGAGCAAATCGTCTGCCGATTTTCGAATCAGCTCACCGATCGTGGTCAGTCCCAATCGGGTCATGCATTTTCGGGCCCGCACCGAGAGATTGAGGTCGGCGATCGGCCGCTCCATCAAGACTTGCTCTTCGTGCGACAGGTGACTGAGGTCCATCGGTTCCTCAGTGGTCTCCTTTTCATGCACATACTGACCGATCGCCAAGCCCTTGTTGGCCAGCATTTCACGGATTTCGACCAGTGACGTTTCGCCGAAGTTCTTGCTACCCAGCAACTCCAATTCCGACACCTTGGTCAGATCGCCAAGGGTCTCGATGCCCATTTTTTCAAGGCAATTTCGGCTGCGGACCGACAATTCAAACTGTGACACCGGAATGTTCATGATCGTCTTGAGCTGTTCCTGACGACGTTTTTGCTCGTAGTCAAAGAACGGATCCATCGACGCCGCGGCATCCTTGCGATAGAGCAGAGCCTGTGAATTGTTGGGTTCATGTTCGAGGATTCGATCGTAGCATTGCTGGGCCATTTCGTACCGATCGTAGTCTTCATACATCAGGCCGAGATTCACCAGGACGCCCACGTTGGTCGGAAATACTGCAGCAGCTCGCTGGTACAGCTCCAGCGCCTTTTCGTCATTGCCGCGTCGGTCGTTTTCCAGGCCCAGTCCAAACAGTGCACCCGTGTGCTTGCCGTCCGCTTCCACAGCGCGTTCGTACAATGCAACTACTTCATCGGGATTGTCGCCGCGAGCGGCAATGGTGGCGCCTCGCTGGTACAGGTATTCAGCCGTTTGCTCAACCGGGCCAAACATGTTGTCCAGGATCGTCATGGCATTCGGGATCTTGCTGGCGTTGCGGTGCGTTTCGGCAACCGCCAACAAGGACAGGTCAGAATCGTAGCCGGCCGTTTTGGCGGCCTCGAAACAGGCCACAGCCTGATCATGGTGACCGAGCGAGAGGTTGGCTTTGCCCATGTAGAATTGCGACAAGGCGCCTCCATCGGCATTGCTGAGTGTTTCCACGGCAGCACTGTAGTTGCCCAGCAAATACTGGCAAACTCCCAATCGAACGGAAGTCGCGGGTGTCCGACTTTCCTGACGAGCCAATTCGCTCGTCAGTTCCTTGAGTTGTGTGAATTGGCTGTAATCGTCGCTGACACGGTTGATGACGATCTTGATTTCTTCCGGACCGAACGAGGTGTTGGACAGCACAATGTCTTTCAGCTCGGTTTCCAGGCCATGCATCATGGGATTCTAGCTCCACTAGAGAATTCGTTACGTTCTGCGATAGTGATTTGCGGCGGTTTTTTGCGATGTCCTCGCCGGCCCGGACATGATCAGATTGTATACGAGCATTTCGTCGGGGATTTGCTCAAGAGCCAGCGGCGGGAGTCGAACCCGCAACCCCCGCATTACGAATGCGGTGCTCTGCCGATTGAAGCTACGCTGGCGACGCAGTCACCGGCATCCACAAAAAAAGGCGGCCTGTGAAAGCCGCTCTGTGACGCCGAATCGACGTTATCTGATCCCAAAATATACTCACCCTGACCGATTTCGCCAAGAGCCACTGGGGGCCACCGGTCCCTGTCTCACGAAGCATCCCCCAGAGCGATGACGTAGGCTACGGCAAAAGCGCGGCAATGGGAAAGCGTGATCTTCATTTCGCGGATACCCAGATCGGCAGCCACCTGCTGGGCGGCGCCGTGGATCTTCAATTCGGGCTGACCACTCATCAGATGGACCACTTCCAGATCCGTCCAGCGAATTCCTTTGGCCCAGCCAGTGCCCAGGGCCTTCAAACCGGCTTCCTTGGCCGCCCAGCGTCCTGCGTAGTGCTGCATTGCCGCCTTGCGGGCCGAGCAGTACTCGATTTCCTGAGACGTATAGACCCGGCGCAGGAATAGCTCGTCATGCTTGTCAATCATGTCGCCGATACGGGCGACTTCGATGATATCAGTGCCGATGCCGAGGACGTTCATTTTTGGCGTCGCAATCCTGTCGCTTTCACAATTCATCATAGATGTTCATTATTCACAATCCATGCACCAAGAGTTGTGAACAAGGATTAATGGATTGCGAAACGTTGCAGGACGCCGCGTCATCACTTTAGTCCGCACGCTTCCTGGGCCCTCAGCAATACGTCGCCGGCTTTCTTGCGGGCGGTGGCGGCACCGTCACCAAGAATTTCCTTGACACGGTCCGGCCTGGACTCCAGTTCCGCCCGCTTTTCCCTCGCTTCGGCAAAGAACACGTCGGCAGCCTCAGCCAGAGCTTTTTTGACATCGCCGTAGCCGAATCCACCCTTGCGATAGATACCTGCCATTTCTTCACGGGCCGCGTCTTCGACAAACAGGCTGTACAGCTGGTACAGGTGATCAGTATCCGGATCCTTTGGGTCTTCCATGGGTCGTGAGTCCGTGGAGATACGCATCACTTGCTTCTTCATCTTTTTGGGTTCCTCGAAAATCTCGATAGCGTTGCCATAGCTTTTCGACATCTTCTCGCCGTCGGTGCCCGGGACCTTGGCGGTCCCTTCAAGGATTTTTGGTTTGGGAAGTACGAACACGTCGCCAAACTGGTGATTGAAACGTTGTGCCAGATCGCGGCAAACCTCAATGTGCTGAACCTGATCCTGACCAACGGGCACTATGTCGGCATCGTATGCCAGAATATCGGCGGCCTGCAGGACGGGATAGGTAAACAGGCCGACGTTGGATGTCATTCCCCGGGCGATCTTGTCCTTGTACGAAACGCAGCGTTCCAGCAGTCCCATGGGTGCGTCCGACATCAGGATCCAGCACAGTTCGCTGACCGCCGGCACATCGGATTGCATGAAAAGAACGGCGTGATCGGGATCCAAACCCAGTGCCAACAGATCCAGGGCAGCGTCATGGCTGAGGCGGTGGAGTTCTTCCTTGTCCCTGATGCTTGTCAGCGCATGCAGGTTGGCGATGAAGTAGTACGCATGATCCTCAGTCTGCAGATTGATGTACTGCTGGATCGCGCCAAAATAGTTGCCCCAGTGAGGTCGCCCTGTGGGCTGAATGCCGGAAAGAACTCGCATTTGACTGTGGTAATCGACGTCGGCGGGAAGACTGGCTGAAGGGCACTCGGCCTGGCAGCCGGAAAAGCGAGTTATAGCAGGTGGCCGCCACAGTGACGAGGACGGCCGAATGAACTTGCTCTTCGCGCATGAACCAGCCATCGACAATGTTGCGTCGATGGCCGCTCGTATATTTCGATCTCTTGAAAACCTGTCGGTTTGCACCTGGTTTGATTCACACCTGGACAGCACGTCCGTGTGCTGCCTCCAGACGTGTCTCGTCTAGAGGATGCCACCATGGACGCGGAAAGGCGTCATGTGGTCCGGCATATCCAGGAACCAGAAGCGATGCCATTCGTGACGCAGTGCACGAAGGTTTTCAGAGGTATAAACAAGTTGAGTCGCACGGACGGCTGGTTCAGCATCGTAAATCGGCAGAATACATCCTGTACTGCTGCTGATTGAGATCGCCAGTAGCGTCGCAAGTAAAAACCGACGCATCGATTACCTCCCTGTATGGATTGAACATCGCGACGGCGCGCCGCGACCGATCATGTGTCTGTGGAAGGTTGATCGTCACAATCCGACGACGAAGTTTAATCGATAGATCCGATTTAGCTGTTAAATTTTGCCAAGAGTGCTGGCGCACCGCCCCCGTTGTGATGGCATTTGGTAACCAGTGAACTTTGGTGCCAACGCTTGCTTTTCCTGGTGTCCTACCGGGCTCGGATCCGGAGGTTTCGTTCCCCACGCGTTGCCGAAAAATGTTGGCAAAACAAGGACCAATGCGCGAGAACTTGCATTTCATCGACGAATCCACCAAGATTTGAGTCAGGTCGCCTTTCTCTTCGCAATCGTTAATTGTCTGGGGGCGAAAAATGAATGAAAGCTGCCAACAGTTCAACCGATGGGCATTTACTCTAATCGAATTGCTGGTCGTCATTGCTATCATTGGCATCCTGGTCGGTTTGCTACTACCCGCAGTGCAGTCGGTTCGTGAATCGGCACGGCGAGTCGATTGCACGAACCGCATACGCCAAATCGCGATTGCACACCAGAGCTATCAAACCAGTCACCGTCATTTTCCAAGGCACCTCGAGAACAACTATTCCGTTTTCGTGACGTTGCTGCCGTTGGTCGAACAAGACCCGCTGTACAAATCGATTGATTTTTCCCGGTTACCGTCCGACGAGTTGTGCAACAGCATGCCGGACCTTTTTCGTTGTCCCAGTGAAGCACTATCGAATCGTCACAGCTACAAGAACTATTTTCTCAACGAAAGACCCAACATTCGTTTCATTTTGGGTCACAAGATTCCCAACTCATTCAAGATTCGACCGGCAAATTTCCACGTTGGTCTCTCAAACGTCGCGATCTACGGTGAAGCCAAGCTTTATGAGATGGGTGACGGCGAGTCCGATGCGATCCACCTGCCGTGGCTACCGGTCGAAGGCAGAACGGTTGGCGAATTCGTGGAACATTACAGGCGTGCGCCTTATGAGGCCGTTTATGTGGGAGACTTGGATGCATTCCAGTTTCGACCTGCCATGAGTCGAAATGACTGGTGTTTTGGCCCCCAGGGATATAATCACTATCAATTGCCAAATTCTCGGGCAGGATCAACGCGAATCTGTGTCCCAACGTTGTCACCAGCCAGCAGTTATCACCCAGGGGGCGTGAACATTGCCTTTGCAGACGGACACGTTTCGTTTGTCGATGATTCGGTCGACTATTTGGTGTGGCTGCAGATGGGTGCCCGGGAAAAACTGGATGACTTTCTGAACAGAAGCCTCGACGAGAAGACCTACTCGGCCTATCTGCGATTCGAACATGCAGGCCCCGGAGGATCTCGGGTCTTTGGTTTTGATCAAAACGTGCGGATCATCTACAAGAAACTGGTGGATGACCGCTGGGAAACCGTCTCAATTACGGAAACTCGACACATTAATGGTTCCGACGATTCCTTCCCTTGAGGTTGTGGATCTCAAGTCTTTGCGGGTCCGCAAGCGACGACCAGTGGCAGCTATAAAGCAATTGCGATTCCGGACAAAAATTATCCCGTTGCGGAATTTCAGTTTGTAATCGAATAGCCGAACAGCAAGTCAAACGTTAGTCAGGCGGCATCCCTGTCGAAAACAGCGCTGACCGGGATAACTAGCGTATTAAAAGCTACGCCAGACAACGCACGTCGCCTTCGCGACGAGTGAAGCCGATATTGTCCAGGTGTTCGCAAATGGGAATCGCATACTTGCGCGACGTGTTCAGATGCTGGCGAATGTCGCTCATCGTGATGCCCTGGCCGTCACTCATAATGGACTGCAATGACTCCTTAATCGAATCCATTGTCCCGCTGTGCATCCAGATGTTGTCGGCAAGCTTGACCAATTGACCCTGGTCGCAGGCCAGTTGCACCAATTGCGGAACCGACTGCTTGGCCTTGCTGGCATCCTTTTGCAGTTGTTCCATCGTGGGCGGCTCCATGCCCGCTGACGCAAACCGATCGACAATCTGGTTAAGCAACAGCTTCTCATTTTTGGTCAACTGCGGACCGTATCCCTCTAGTGAATATAGCGGTCCCGTCTGATTGACCTTTTTTTCCTTGATCAGTTGTTTCAACGCAAATTCAAACAACAGCTTCGTTTCCAGAAAACTGAAGTAGCTTTCCAGTTTCGTCCGATCGACGCCGCTGGCCAAAGGATCCATCTCATGGAAACGCCGGAGATAGCTGACAATATTGCTGCCCAGTTGCTCGATGCCCAATTGATGAACCAGCAACGTTCGTTGCGGTGACAGAGGCAGTTCAACCACGGTCCCGTCGGCTATTAATTCCGCTACCAGCTCTTCCGGATTCGCTACGCCGGCAATCCGCGACAGGTCACGCAATTCATTGTTATGCAGCGAATCAAAAAACAGCGCAGCGGCAACCCGCTCACGCCGTTCCTTGCTTGCCAGTTGACGCAACAAAGTCAAATGTTCGTCGGTGGCTGTTCGAATTCGGGACGCATTGGGATGCAGTACCCTGCCGCCGCCAATCGTTTCCATGGGCGATTCCGTTCGACACACGAACGGCTGATTCCAGACGGCGACGACAGGCTCGCTCAAAAACAACTGGGCGAGTCCGCGATCTCCCGGCTCCAGTTGCTTGCCCTCCAGCAAACGGACACTGGCCATGACTTCGGCCGTCCCGATATGAAATCGCATCCTCTGCCGGTCCTTGAGCGGTCGTGAGGCACTGGCCAGCATTTGAATATTGACCGAGACGACCCGTGCTGGTTCGAGATGGCCGATGCTGCATAGTTCCTGGCCTCGTTTGATTTCCGCATGGTGCACGCCGGCCAGATTGATCGCACCTCGTTGGCCCCGACTAATATGGTCCGCTGCCAAATCGTGATTCTGGATCTCGCGCACCCGCACTTCGCTGCCACCAGGCTGGATTTCCAGTTTGTCGCCAATCCGCACGGTGCCGCTGGACACGCTGCCTGTAACCACGGTGCCATGACCTTCGATCGTAAAGACGCGATCGATGGCCATACGAAACGGAGCGTCGGGGTCGCCGCGATCGCTGGAACCATGCACTTCGCCAGCGACTCGAATCAATTCCTGCTTCAATTCATCCAGCCCGATGCCAGTATGGGCACTGGTGGGAATAACAGGGGCGTTCTCCAAAAAAGTGCCCCTGACCAGCTCCCGCACTTCTTCGGCCACCATTTCCAGCCATTCGGCCTCGACCACATCTGCCTTGGTAATCGCAATGACGCCGCCGGGCAGATCCAGCAGTCGCAAGATATCCAGGTGTTCTGTGGTCTGGCGTTTTACCGAATCATCGGCCGCGATAACCAGCAAAGCCATGTCCATTCCGGTAGCACCGGACAGCATCTGTCGAACGAATTTTTCGTGGCCGGGGACGTCGACGATGCCAAGACGGTAGTCATCGAGATTGAGTACGGCGTAGCCGAGTTCGATCGTAATGCCGCGCTTTTTTTCCTCAGGCAACCGGTCGGTATCGGTACCAGTCAGCGCACGGATCAGGGACGTCTTGCCGTGGTCAATGTGACCCGCGGTGCCAAGTATGAGATTAATCGCCATGCGCACATTCTACGAACGCAGGACGGCTTGGCTAGAATCGATGCCGGGGTTGTGTGCCGTAACCCTGGGCCGACCGTGCTCGTGGCATTAACGGAGGATTGGCTTGCGGTCTTTGTGGCCAGGTTAACCTTGGCAAGCTGTCATCGTAATGACTCCACCAAGGTTTGATCTTGGTGGCTCCCCAACCCGGAGACTCGTGCTCTCTCAGGTCGGAAGCGAATTGTGAAAAGTTTTCTCCAGCTTTGGCAAAGAACTGTTTTGACCTTTGGTTCAGGCCGGCCAGCGGATTTTGAGGCTGGCCGCTGTTATTCTTGTTCTGACGCGGCTGCATCAGGCCAAACAACGGACGCTGGGGTCCTACACGGGATTGGCCGCGAGACTGATCGGTTAGCTTGAAAGGCTGCACTTCATTGGTGCTTTTGCGAAAAGGCAGCAAATTGGGCAACTTGAATTGCTGGGCCGACAATGTGCCGGCCGGCAAAAGAACGGCAGATGCGACGATCAGCATAATCCCGGTTTTGACTTTCACGAACCCGAAACTCCCTGGCTGGAACGAGGTGGGAAGCGAATCCTGTCAGGGTTATCGACAAGGGTCTAGTGAATTTTTTACAAACGCACCATCACACCTTTCTGTTTACCTCCGTTTCGCAGAGTAAAACACCAAGTAAGAAGTGCCATCACATGAAAGCATCTTTTCCTGCCACCAAGATTGGATTTGTCGGCGGCGGTCGCATGGCTCAGGCATTGGCCAGAGGCTTGGGCGGACGCGACTGGATCGACTCCATTTCATTTGTTGATCCGGATGACGAGGCCGCCCGGAAATTCTCGGAGCAGTGTTCTGCGGCCAAACGCTGCAACAACGAGGAATTGGCTGGTGAATCGCAGATCATCGTTTTGGCCGTCAAGCCGCAGGTGATGCGCGATGTGCTGGCGGATATATCGGCGTTCACCGGCGGCGGGCACCTGATCGTCTCGGTGGCCGCCGGTGTACCTATCGCCGTTTACCGCGCCGCACTCAATAGCAGCCGCATTGTCCGGGTGATGCCCAACACACCTTGCCTGATTGGTCAGGGAATGTCAGCCATGTGTTGTGATGCGGGTGTGACGGATCAAGACCAGCAAACCGTGGCGGCGATGCTGGAATCGGTCGGCGAAGTGGCGATAGTTGACGAATCTCAAATAGACGCGGTGACCGGAGTATCCGGGTCGGGTCCGGCCTACGTCTACACTTTTATTGAAGCTTTGACTGCGGGCGGCGTGGAACAGGGGCTACCGCACGACCTCGCACACCAATTGGCAACACAAACTGTACTAGGCGCCGCTCAACTGGTGAAAGCGTCTGGCCAACCTCCTGCCGAGCTGCGGGATCAGGTCACGAGTCCAGGCGGAACCACCATCGAGGGTCTTCACGCGCTTTCCGAATCCGGGTTCGGACCGGCTGTTCGAAATGCGGTTGCCGCAGCCACCCGTCGATCGGTCGAGCTGTCAACTGGCTGAGGCCGTTGACCGTAATTTGATAAACGCATTATTCTTCTTCCCAGGCGGCCGCACGTATCCTTGCCCGTTCCCACCGCGCCATGTGACCATCGACTTCTGCACGCGACATGGACGGTTCAAAAACGCGCTCCACTTGCCAAAGTTCAGCAATCTCATTCACTCCTTTCCAGTACCCAGTCGCCAGACCCGCCAGGTAAGCTGCCCCCAACGCGGTCGTCTCCTTAATCACAGGTCGCACGACCGGAACGCCCAGAATATCGGCTTGAACCTGCATCAGCGTATTGTTGGCGGTCGCGCCTCCATCGACACGCAACTGGGTTAGCGCGATTCCCGCATCGGCTTCCATCGCATGGATAACGTCGGCGGTTTGATAAGCGATGCTTTCGAGTGCCGCTCGCGCAATGTGGGCGGCTGTACTGCCCCGTGTCAAACCAAAAATCGCGCCACGAGCCCGCGGGTCCCAGTGAGGCGCACCCAGGCCAACGAAAGCTGGCACCATGTAGACTCCGCCATTGTCCGGTACGGATGCCGCCAGACTCTCGACCTCATCAGCGGATTTGATCACACCCAATCCATCGCGTAACCACTGCACGACACCACCTCCGATGAATACGCTGCCTTCCAACGCATATTGCAACGCATCGTCGACTTGCCAGGCAATAGTCGTAATCAGGTTGTTTGCAGAGGACATTGCTTCGGAGCCCGTATTCATCAGCATAAAACAGCCGGTGCCGTAAGTATTTTTTGCCATACCGGGCCTGTTACATGCCTGTCCGAACAACGCAGCTTGTTGATCACCTGCCAAACCTGCGATCGGGATCGCTCCATTGAACAGGTTATTCGCCGTT
>JBPCVB010000454.1:0-4758 GCA_051010855.1 Pirellulaceae bacterium
GCGAATCACCCGCCCGTTTCGCTCATCAGTTCGACAACCTTGTCGATCAGCTTGTACTCGAGAGCTTCCTCGGCCGTCATGAAATTGTCGCGATCGGTGTCGTCCTCGATTTTTTCAAGGGAAACGCCGGTGTGCTTAATATAGATTTCGTTCAGGCGTTTTTTGACTCGCAGCAATTCCTTGGCGTGAATCATGATTTCTTCGGCCGTGCCCTGCATACCGGCCAATGGCTGATGGATCATGATGCTGGCATTGGGCAGGGCGTGACGTTTGCCGGCAGCACCGGCGGTCAACAACAGCGAACCCATGGAAGCGGCCTGGCCAATACAGTACGTCGCAACATCGCAGTTGATGAACTGCATGGTGTCATAAATGGCCAGCCCGGCTGTGACGCTTCCGCCCGGGGAGTTGATGTACAGGTGGATGTCAGCCTTGGGGTCCTCGGACTGCAGAAACAGCAATTGGGCAACGATTGAATTGGACAATTCGGCGGTTACCTGCGTGCCGAGGAAAATAATGCGATCCTTCAGCAATCGGCTGTAAATGTCGTAAACGCGTTCTTCACGACCCGTGTTGTCGACAACGTATGGAACGTACGGCATATGGAAAAGCTCCAGCGGCGTTGATTGTTTGGTTGAGAAAGAAGAACGTTCGGACTAGTCGTCGTCTTCGTCGGCATCCTGACGAATGGTAATTTCATCGACCACGCCGTAATCTTTGGCTTGTTCGGCCGTCATAAAGAAGTCGCGGTCGACATCCTTATGGACTTCTTCCATCGATTTTCCGGTGTGTTTGGCAAGGATCTGGTTGATGGTTTCCCGGTTACGCAGGATCTCCTCGGCCTGAATCTCAATATCGCTGACTTGACCACTGACACCGCCATAGGGCTGGTGAATCATCACGCGGGAGTGTGCGAGGGCGAATCGCTTGCCGTTGGTACCTCCGGCCAGCAAAACCGCCGCCCCGCTTGCCGCCTGTCCCACACAGTATGTGGCCACCGGACAAGAAAGGATTTGCATCACGTCGTAGATTGCCAGTGTGGCAATAACGTCGCCACCAGGCGAATTGAGGTAGAAGTGGATGTCCTTTTTGCGATTCTCGCTTTGCAGGTACAACAGCTTCATCACCAATTCGTTGGCATTACCTGTATGGATTTCACCTTGCAGGAACACAATGCGGTTTTCCAGCAGAAGATCGCCGAGCGTCATTTGACGCTGACGCTGGTATTGCTGATAGGAGTACGAATTCTCGATTCCGGGCACTATTCCGGGCAAGTCACCCAGCGGCAAGACGCCGGTCATTCCCGGTACAGGCTCACCGGCAGTTTGCCTGGGCAAGCGGGCAGGTTTATCAATATTCATGCGACGCATATTCCGATCGTAAAACGGGCAAACGTGCGGGGATGGTTATTCAACCAGAGAAATGGGCCGTCAGCGGGTTCCGTCCGTCACGGCACTGGCAAAACTAACCCTTTTTGCGCACAGTCACAAGACGGGTTGTCCACAAGCTCGAATCCGCCGCAGGGAAATCAGCGCGGGTGGCGTTGCAAATGGGGATGATGGGCGAGCGCTGATGCGCTAGTCCCGTTCGGTAACCGTATTGGGCAGGGTCTGTTCTGCACCACCATCATCGTATTTGGCTTCGGGGATTTCATCGCCACCCCGAATTCCGGAAACAAAGAAGTCGATCGCGGCAGTCTCGTCGGATTTCTCGTTCTTCCTCTTGACCGACTTGAATTCGGCATGTTCTTCGATCATTCCGATGACTTTTTGCTCCACAATCATGTTGCGTAACGCATCCATTTGTCCGGTACGTTCCAATCGGGCACGCACGCGGCGTGGCGAATCATTACGTTGCATGGCAATCTTGGCGATTTCCAGTTCGTAATCGGCGTCTTCATCCTCAACCCCCTCGATCTCGGCGATCCGTTCGAGAATAAAGTGCTCCTTCAGCGTGGTTTCAGTACGGCTCAGCACGTTTTGCCGCAGCTGATTTTCCTGGGCCAGAATCTGGTCCTCGGAAAAACCGCTGGAGCGCAATTCAATCAGTGCTCGATCCATTTCACGACGCGATTGCCGCTTGAGCAGGTCCTGTGGCAGTTCCCAGGTGGCTGATTCGGTTAACAACTCGTTGATCTGCTGGCGGACTTCCTGTCGTTGCGAATACTGTAACTGGTTGTTGAGATTCTCGCGTACCACTTCACGCAGCTTGTCAACGGAATCGAAACCCAACATCTCAATGATCTCTTCGGCTGGTCGTGAATCCATACGCTTGACGTCCAGCACGGTCAGTTCCAGATCGATTTCCTTGCCTTGCAAATCCTCATTGGTTGCAAACTCACTGACCTCAACCTTCGTTGACTTGCTGTCGCCGGCACTGGCTCCTTTCATCAACTTGTCAAAGTCGTTGAGGATGGCATCACCAAAGCTGAGATTTTTGCGCAGTTCCACCAGTTGCTCGGTAGCGGAGGCGACTTCGTTGTCGTCGTGTGTGGCCACGATATTGAGTACCAGCCAGTCGCCGGGTTTGGCAGCCTCGTCAACCGGGATCAAATCGGACGATCGCGAACCAATCCGTTCGATTTCGGAGTCGACTTCCTCGTCCGTAAATTCATGTTCTGTGCGTTTGAGTTTCATACCCTTCCAGTTGGGCATTTCGAATTCCGGACGAACCTCGATGTTAAACTCGTAGGTCATCGGACCGTCGTCCGGGATCTCGATGGACTCGAAATCAAAGTCCGGTTCGCTGATGGCTGAAAAATCCTGGTCATCGGAAATCTGTGCCAACGAATCCATCAACAAGGAGCCCTTGACCTGGTCTTCAATCTGGTCACGAAAGCGGTTTTCCACCAACTTGCGTGGCGCCTTGCCTGTGCGAAAACCTGGTACCTCGGCCTGCGGGGCCAGCTCGTCAAACTTTTCCGAAAAGTAACGTTCGATATCGTCGCGGGGAATCGACACCGTGACATGTCGCTCGCAGGGACTGGTTTCGTCAACCTTGACGTTCAGGCTCAGTTTGGGCTTGTCGGCTTCGGCCGTGGTGGTGTCGTTTTCCAGTTCAGTATTCACAGTGGTTTCCTGTTTGTGTTCGATTGCAGGGTCGGCACAACGGCCCCGCAATGAACCTTGTTGGGGAATGCTGTCGGCGTGCAGCTAACTTGTTGGGCATGCACGTCGCAATGCCTTGATCAAGGTGCCAGACAGCAGACCGGATTGCAACGATTTGAGTTGTTAATTCCGGTCCAGAAATCAAAAAAGAGCGGGTGAAGGGATTCGAACCCTCGACATTCACGTTGGCAACGTGACGCTCTAGCCACTGAGCTACACCCGCTGACGGACCCGAAATCTTACTGAATTTGCCTCGACTACGAAAATTGCAAAAACGGAATAATTTCACAGCATGCGGAAAATAAGGGAAATCAGGACGCAACTAAATCGCCGCTGTAGCGTTTGATTTGCCTTAAACACCGTTTTCGAGTAAACTATTTCACGCCGGAAAACATTGGACCAAGGCGGCACGATCCAGACAAAAGCGGTTCATACCTCGTCTTCCGGGCAGGGATTAGACACACGCAAATTCAACTTTTCAGTCATCTCGTTCCAGGAACGAAACAGGGAAAGCGACCGCTTCCTGTCTGCACCCTTTAGGGAGAAACAAGTTTACAAAACCCCACGCTGCCATCAAGTAGCAAAACGGATTTAGCATTGCATGGAACCCCGGGCTCGTGCGGGTTATTCACTGGGAATGCTGATTCGTTCCAACCCCACTTCACAGTCAGTTTAAGGATATACCTGTATGCTCAAAGCCATGTTGGTCGTAGTTGGTGGCGATGCCAAGGCTGCAGAAATCGCGTTGAACCTGCCCACGACCATTGGTCGCGGTCGCGACGCGGGTTTGACCTTGCCCCATCCACTTGTGAGCCGGCAACACTGTGAACTATATGAGCAGGACGGCATGTTGCACGTTCGCGATCTCAAATCACTGAATGGCACTTACGTCAACAGCCAGCGCATCGAAGCCAGCGCTGTGCTCAAGCCCGAACAGCTGTTAACCATTGGCAACGTGACGTTCCGTGCGGTCTACACCGCCGGTGAATCCGTCGACGAAAGCGTTTTCGATCCTGTCAGCGACGAGTACGAAGCCCAGTCCAATGTGATCGAGTTCGAGGAAGTCGCCTCAGCCGATGCCGACAGCAAGATCGATGAGCATGACGGCCGCGACTCGATTCACTCACGTCCAACAGTCCCCGGCAAACAGCGAACAACCCGCGAATCGTTTAAGGAAACCGTACACCAGAAAGCCAATCCCCTGCATGAGACGGTCTCCGCCGAATCAATCAAGCAAGGACGGCCCGGTGGTAGCGATGTCGGTGGCAGCGACGTGATTGATGAAGCCGACGCTCCCGAAACTGCGCCCGAGCATTCGGTGGTGGCTGCCATGCTGGATGCCGGTATTGCCAACATCGGAGATGAACGAGCTACCCTAAGTGACCTTCACGGACAACTGCCAGAAGACGGGCCGGCTGCTGCCAGCAATGTCGACGGCCTGGTAGTTGACGAAGCCAGTCGGCCCGCATCACCCGACGGTGAATTCACGGGTGTCGAGGACGAAGAAGCGGCAGAAGACAAAGTCCGCCCGGATGAGTCAGCACTAGGCTCGTTTATCAGGAAACTTCCGCGCTAGTTAATGCCTGCCGTTCGCAGCAGGCATCATCTGCGGCTAAAAAAGACGTTGAATGAAACCGGCTTCTGAAATCGA
>JBPCVB010000455.1:0-3938 GCA_051010855.1 Pirellulaceae bacterium
ATGGGCATGGGCGGCATGGGCGGCATGGGCGGCATGGGCGGCATGGGAATGCCCGGCATGATGTAATTCGCTCCGCCGCAAATACGATTCAAACAAACAAACACAAAACTCATATCAAGGAATAATCAAATGGCAAAAATCAACATCCGTCCCCTCGACGATCGCATTGTGGTGGAACCCCTGGACGCAGAAGAGACCACCAGTGGCGGCATTGTTTTGCCGGACACCGCTCGCGAGAAACCACAACGCGGCACAGTGGTCGCTGTGGGCCCGGGCAAATTGCTTGACAGTGGCGAACGTGGCGCTGTTGCCGTCACGGTTGGCGACGAAGTCATCTTTGGCAAGTACGGCGGCACGGACATTGAGGTCGACGGCATCGAAGTCAAGATTCTGCGTGAGTCGGACATTCTGGCCAAGGTGGTCTAGTTCCGCACTGGACGGGCTTCATTCAACAAAACAATCAACTTCAAGGAATCTATAACGTGGCTAAACAACTGATCTTTGACGATTACGCTCGGCAGCGGATGCTCAAGGGTATCGACAAGCTGGCCGATGCCGTGGCCATCACGATGGGCCCCACCGGTCGCAACGTGATCATCAACAAGTCCTTTGGCGGACCGACCGTCACCAAGGACGGTGTGACGGTGGCCAAGGAAATTGAACTGGAAGACCGCTTCGAGAACATGGGCGCCAAGCTTGTTTCGGAAGTCGCTCAAAAGACTTCCGATCTGGCTGGTGACGGTACCACTACCGCCACCGTGTTGGCCCGGGCGATTTACCGCGAAGGCAATCGCAGTCTGGTCGCCGGGTGCAATCCCCAGGCCGTCCGACGCGGCATCGAGCGGGCTGTGGACGCCGCCGAGAAATTCCTCGAGGACATGGCCAAGCCGGTGTCCAAAAAGGAACTCAGCGATGTGGCTCACGTCGGCGCGATTAGTGCCAACAACGATATGGAAATCGGAAATCTGCTGGCCGAGGCCCTGCACCGCGTTGGCAACGACGGCGTGATCACTGTCGAGGAAGGCAAATCCCGCGAAACGACAGTCGACTACGTCGATGGCATGCAGTTCGACAAGGGCTTCATCTCGCCGTATTTCATCAACGATCCCACAGAGATGACTTGCGACTTCGACAACGCCCTGGTGTTGCTGTTTGAGAAGAAGATCAGCAACATCCGCGACATCGTGCCGATCCTGGAAAAGGTGGGCAGCACCGGACAGCCGCTGTTGATCATCGCCGAGGACGTGGACGCCGAGGCCTTGACCCTGTTGGTCGTCAACAAGCTGCGTGGCACGCTGAATGTCTGTGCCGTCAAGGCTCCCGGTTTCGGCGATCGACGCAAAGCCATGCTTGGCGACATCGCCACGCTGACCGGCGGTACGCTGATCAGCGAAGATCTCGGTATCCAGCTGGAAAACCTGTCGCTGGAACAACTGGGCAAGGCCAAGAAGGTCACCATCGACAAGAATGCCACGACGATCGTGGAAGGCGCCGGTAGCCGCAAGGACATCACTGCGCGTATCGACCAGATCCGCCGCATGGCCGAGCAAACCGACAGCGACTACGACCGGGAAAAGCTGCAGGAGAGGCTGGCCAAGCTGACCGGCGGCGTGGCCGTCATCAAGGTTGGTGCAGAAACTGAAACCGAGATGAAACAGAAAAAGGCCCGTGTAGAAGATGCTTTGCACGCAACACGTGCGGCGATCGAGGAAGGTATCCTGCCAGGTGGTGGCGTTGCCTTGTTGCGGGCTCGCGAAGCGGTCGAAAAGGCACGTAGCGCTGCCAAGGGTGATGAAAAGATCGGTGTCGACATCGTCGTTAACGCACTCGAGTCACCTGTTCGTCAAATCGCCGACAACGGCGGCATCGACGGTTCGGTCGTGGCTGACAACATTTCGCAAAAGCCCAAAAACCACGGCTATGACGCCAACACCGGCGACTATGTAGACATGTTCAAGGCCGGGATTATTGATCCGGTGAAAGTGGTAAGAACCGCACTGCGTAATGCTGCCAGCATTTCGGCATTGCTGTTGACCACAAACGCGTTGGTGTCAAACTTCGAAGACGAAGACAAAAAGAAAAGCCTCGTGGAGGGGGCCATCTCCTAAAACGGGCTTCGCCAGCCACATTCACCCGTGGTCGGCTGAACATACAGACTCCTGAGCCAGGCCGCCCCTTTCAGGACGGAAGGGGCGCCGGCCGGACTGCCGCAGCGAAAACGCAGCGAAAACGCATCGCCGACGGTTGTCGAGGAGTTTTGTGCACATTTGTTGTTTACCGTGTCTGATTATGGCCAAACGCTGTTATTACGAAGTCCTCGGTGTTCATCGCCAGTCGTCGGGCCGAGAGATTGCCAAGGCATATCGCCGTCTGGCGGTTATGTACCACCCCGACAGCAACCCCGACGATGACGAGGCCGGCATCAAGTTCAAGGAAGCGGCCGAAGCGTTTGAAGTGCTGAATGACTCGCATAAACGGACTCGCTACGACCGCCATGGTCACGCGGGTGTCGAGGGCGCAGGCTTTGGCTCGGCTGAAGACATCATGTCTGCCTTTTCCGAAATTTTCGGTGATGGACTGTTCGGCAGTTTCTTTGGCGGACGCAATCGAACTCGACGCGGAGCCGATGTTCGCGCCGACGTGACGTTGACTTTGGAAGAAGCTGCCACGGGCATTAATAAGTCGATTTCGTTTTCGCGGGGTGAACGGTGCGAATCATGTGAAGGAACCGGCGCAAGACCAGGTTCCCAGCCACAGGTCTGTTCCAAGTGCAATGGGCACGGTCAGGTCCTGCAATCCAATGGTATCCTGCGTGTACAAACGGCTTGTCCCTCGTGCCGTGGCAGCGGGCAGATGATCACCGACCCATGCTTCGATTGCCGCGGATATGGGATCCAGAAGAACAACGTGGAACTCGAAGTTGCCATTCCCGCTGGCGTCGACGATGGCATGCGAGTGCGTTTGCAAGGCGAAGGCGAATCCAGTCCGACCGGCGATGGTCCACCAGGAGATTGCTACTGTTTCATCAAGGTCCGGAAACACAAGCTGTTCCATCGCGATGGTACAAACCTTGTATTGCAGTTGCCGATTACCTACTCGCAAGCTGCCCTGGGGGCCACCATCGAGGTTCCAACTTTGGAAGGCCCGGATGATTTGACGGTTCCTGCCGGCACCCAGTCGGGCGACGTTTTCCGCATCGCTGGTCGAGGTATGCCTGATCCCCAATCAGGGCGAAAGGGCGATTTGCTGGTACAAACGTTCATCGAAACACCCAAGAACCTCGGTCAACGACAGGAGGAGTTGTTGCGTGAATTGGCCGAACTGGAACAGACTAATGTATCGCCCCAGCGAAAGTCGTTTTTGGAGAAACTAAAAAACTACTTTGCTGTTTCTGATTCCAGTTAACGACTCTGGCCAACCGCAAGGTTGAGGGATCAAATGTTTTCCGCGTCGAAACAAACCTCAGAAAAGGCATTCATACTCGCAGCAATCGTAAATCATGAGCAACGAACCATCTGACATCGACATCGATCAACCGGATCAGGATTTGCAGCCAGACGAGTCTGCCCTGGATGCAGCGGCAGCAAGTGCGCCGGCCGAAATTGAATCGCTACGAGAGCAACTGGCCGACGCCGAAAAACAGGCGCTATTGCATCAGGCAGATATGGAGAACTTTCGCCGGCGCAAGAAACGCGAAACCGAAGATCTGGTGCGCTACGCGACCATGCCGCTGGTGACCAATCTGCTGGATGTCGTTGACAATCTGGATCGAGCCCTTGAAGCCGCGGCCACAGACCAGGGTGCGGGGCTACGCGAGGGAGTCGAACTGGTAGCCACGCAGCTGAATACGGCGCTGGAGAACGCGGACTGCCAAAGGATCGAAGCGGTTGGTCAACCGTCTGATCCGAACCTGCACGAAGCGATTCAAATGCAGCCGT
>JBPCVB010000456.1:0-9144 GCA_051010855.1 Pirellulaceae bacterium
ATTACTGACCAACAATCACGCATCGTACTGGGAGAAGGTACGGAGGAAACTTCATGAGCGTTACGAGCGATCCATTGGAAGAAAAAGTCGAACAGCCAGTCGATCCGCAGGAAGAACTGCTGACCGATCACAGCTACGACGGTATTCAGGAATACGACAATCCGTTGCCCGGCTGGTGGACGTGGCTGTTTATCGGTTCGTTCTTCTTTGCAATTTTCTACGTGGTCTACTTTCACATGGGCGAGGGTTCCACGGGCCGCTCCATTCAGGATCAGTATGACCGGCAGGCCGCTGAAATATTTGAATTGCGATTTGCCGAGATCGGTGAACTGGATCCCGATGAGGAAACCATTCTCCAGTACATGAACGATCAAAAATGGCTGGCCGTGGGAAGAGTGATTTACAAAACCAACTGCGTCAGCTGTCACGGCGCCGAGGGTGGCGGCCTGGTCGGTCCCAACTTGACCGACGATCACTGGAAGAATGTCCGCAAGATCGAGGATATTGCCACAGTCATTCAGGACGGAGCCGCGAACGGATCGATGCCCGCATGGCGTAACCGGATGAGTCATATCAACCAGGTTGTGTTGACAGCTGCCTATGTCGCCTCAATGCGTGGTTCGGGTGCCACCGGCAAATCACCCGAGGGCGATCCGATTCCGCCGTGGCCCGATCAGTAAGTCGAAAACTGACAACCTGAAACCCGGTTAGGTTGCTGAGACATGTCTGAGTCCATCCTCGAACCCGAAGAGCACGTACTCAGTACGCTTGAAGCCGACGGTTCGCGCCGCTGGCTCAAGCCGCGATTGAGCAAGGGTGGTCTGCTTTGGCGACGCCGTATCGTGGCGTATGTCCTGATCGCCATTTTCACGCTGGTGCCGTTTCTGAAAATCAACGGGAAACCGCTGATCTTGATTGACATTCCAAGCCGTGAATTCACGCTATTCGGATTCACGTTCCTGCCCACCGATACAGTGTTGCTGGCCATGTTTATGGTGGGGCTGCTGTTGACGGTGTTCCTGCTGACGGCCCTGTTCGGTCGCATCTGGTGCGGTTGGGCGTGTCCGCAGACGGTGTACATGGAATTTTTGTATCGACCCATTGAGCGTCTGTTTGAAGGAACCAGCGGACGAGGTGGAAAGGCCAAAAAGACATTGCCTGCCTGGCGGACCGTTGCCAAGTACGCCGTATATCTGTTGATCAGCTTTTACCTGGCCAACACTTTTCTCGCTTATTTTGTGGGTGTGGAAAAGCTCGGACAGTGGGTTACGCAGTCGCCTTTCAATCATCCGGTCCCTTTCCTCATCATGGCCTTCGTAACCTGCGCCATGATGTTCGATTTCAGTTTCTTCCGTGAACAGTTGTGCATTATCGCTTGCCCATACGGACGTTTTCAGTCCGTTTTGCTCGACCAGAACTCGCTGATCGTGGCGTATGACGAGACACGCGGTGAACCACGTGGCAAAGCCAAAAAGAAAAAGGCCGGCCGCGATCTGCCGATCGTCGGAGATTGTGTGGATTGCGGTAACTGTGTGACGACATGCCCGACCGGGATCGACATCCGGCAGGGATTGCAAATGGAGTGCATCAACTGCACACAGTGTATCGATGCCTGCGATCTCGTGATGGAAAAACTGGGCCGCGCTCCCAACCTGATCCGCTATAGCTCGCAATCTCACGACCGCGGTGCCAGGGGCGGATTGTTGCGAGCCAGAACGCTCATTTATCCCCTGCTGCTGGCCGGAATTGCCATCGCCTTCCTGACGGTATTAACGAACAAGAAGACCTTCGATGCGATCATCTTTCGCGAACCGGTTCCGTACACGATGGCCGAGGATGGCAGCGTGCGAAATCTTTTGCGTTTGAAGCTGACCAATCGCATCGAGGAACCCAGGGAATTTCAGATCAGTGTTACATCGCCCGAGGGAGCCTCAGTGGAGGTCAGCGAAGGCCAGCTGTCGCTGGATTCGCGACAGGTCGAGGCTTACCACATCATGATTATTGTGCCACGAGATGTGTTTGAACGCGGCCGTGCCGATCTGGAATTGAAGGTCACTAGTGGAGATGAATCACGCAACTTGCACTTTCGGCTGATCGGGCCGAACAGTTGAAACGGAGAGACCGATGCATGCTGACATGACGGCTGGCGAAATGCGGGAGAAAACGGCGCAGTTACGCTGGACGGCCATTATCCTGGCGTTTTTTCTGATTCAGGCCATCATCTGGACCGTGGCTTTTTCCATCACGGCCCGCGATCCGTCGCATGCGGTTGTCGACAACTACGACGAGAAGGCATTGAACTGGGACGAACAACGGGCGTTGCGTCAAGCAAGCGCCGCCCTGGGCTGGACCGCCGGAATCCATGTGGATGACGCCGCCGATATCCGCAGCAACCGCATTGTCACCATCGAAATCAAGGACGGTGAACAGCGAGTGCCGGGTTCCCAAATCGAGCTAACCGCCTTTCATCGCGCACGGGCCGGTGAACCGCAACAAGTGGTTTTGAAAGAAACGGCACCTGGAGTTTACAGCGGCATTTTGCAGGTGAGACACAGCGGGCTGTGGCAATTCACCGGTATCGCCCGACACGACGACGACACGTTTTTGTTCGACGAACGCCAACATCTGGAAGCCAAACGCGGGGGGCAGCGGTAATGGGGATTTTGCTGGGCAGCGTTTTTCTCGCCAGCCTGCTGGGCAGTCTGCACTGCGTAGGAATGTGCGGACCCTTCGCCCTGTTGGCGGGAACCGATGTCGAGCATCGTCGATCGGCGATGATTCCAACCGCGGCATACAGTTTCGGGCGCTTGGTGACGTATTCGATTGTTGGAGTCATCTTTGGGGCCCTGGGATTGGCATTGAATGCCGGTACCTCATTTGCCTCCTGGCAACAGACGGCGACCTGGGTAGCGGGCGGACTCATGATTGCCGTGGGCGTTATTGCGTTGGCACGGCAACTGGGATATTCGGTACGATTGCCGGGCTTCGGTCAACGGTTACAAAAATTTCTCAACGGATTGTTTCGAAGGGCCAAGGATCAGCCTCCGGTGCGCAGGGCATTTGTTATCGGTGCCTTGTCGAGTCTGATGCCGTGCGGCTGGTTGTATACATTTGCCATTGTTGCGGCCGGCACCGGTAGTCCACTGTCGGGCGCCGCGGTGATGGCAGTGTTCTGGGCCGGGACGGTTCCGATCATGGTGATGCTGGTGTTGGGAACGGCCAAGGTAAGTCAGTCGGTGCAACAACGGCTGCCGGTCGCTATGGCCAGCCTCGTCATCCTGGTAGGCGTGTTCACGATTGCATTTCGCGCTCCCGTGGCGATCGGAGGCGACACCGCGGTGGCCGATCGCGAAGATCTGGTCACGCAGGTCCAGTCAATTGAGCAGTCCGAGTTGCCTTGCTGTCACGATGAGTGAGGTATGTAGTGTCAATCGTTTCGCAAACCGCTGTTGAAGTCACTGACGCGGCCGTTCCGGCAACGGGTGAGGCGGTGCGTTGCGTACACTGTGGTTTGCCGGTGCCCGCCGGACTGATTGACGAGACAACCGAGAACCAGTTTTGTTGCCAGGGCTGTCGCACGGCCTGGACCCTGATTCACGAGTGCGGTCTGGCCCAGTGGTATCAAATGCTGCCCGGCGGAACGACTCTCGATACGATCGGAAACCGTGATTCCGATCAGCAATCGCGTTCATTCGAGGAGTTTGACGATCCTGCGTTCCGCGAAACTTACAGTCGCGTTGAACCTTCGGGAGCGAACCGAATTACGCTGGTCGTCGATGGCATTCACTGTGCGGCCTGCGTGTGGCTGATCGAAAAACTGCCGCAAATGCAGCGTGGCGTATCGCGAGCGACAGTTAACTGGGCGCGTGGTACGGTCGTGCTGGTTTGGGATGACGCCATCGTGCCACTGTCGCAAGTCGCACGAATGCTGCATCAACTGGGTTACACGCCCTGCCCTGTTCGGGAAAGCGATCGGGAATTAAGGCGACAGGCTGAGAATCGCCGGCACCTGATACGCATCGGAATTGCCGGCGCCGCAGCCGGAAACAACATGTTGATCGCAGCCGCGTTGTACCTGGGCATGTTCTCCTACATGTCGGCTGGTATCGAAGGCATGTTGCGAGTGGCCAGTTGCCTGGTCGGCATGGTCTCGTTGCTCGGCCCGGGTCGGGTGTTTCTTAAAGGCGCGTGGAATGCTGTTGTGACACGCACGCCACACATGGACTTGCCCGTTGCGCTCGGTTTGAGCGTGGGTAGCGTTGCAGGACTGGTCAATACGGTTCGCGGTTCAGGTGAAATCTGGTTTGATTCAATCTCGGTGCTCATATTTCTGTTACTGACGGGTCGCTGGATCCAGTTTCGTCAGCAAAGCCGTGCAGCGGATTCCGTCGAGCTACTGTTCCGCATGACGCCGCGTTATGCCTGGAAGATCGTCAAGGGCGAACCGCACAAAGTACTTGCAGACTCAATCCGCGCCGGCGACACGTTGGAGGTCCGGGCTGGAGAACTGTTCCCGGTTGATGCTGAGGTTTTGGAGGGAGACACGCTGGTCAATGAGTCGGTGTTGTCCGGAGAGTCCATTCCGATCACGCGTGTCACGGGACAAACGGTTGCAGCAGGCACGCTGAATCTGCAGTCACCCATTTGCGTTCGCGCCACGGCAGTCGGTGACGATACAAGAATCAGTCAGATCATCGGGCTGGTGGAACAAGCGGCCCTGGAAAAACCGGCAGTCGTGCAATGGGCCAATCGAGTAGGTGGCTATTTCGTCGTCACCGTGATCGTGTTGGCAGCATTGACTTTGGCTCTGTGGCTGCAATTTGATCCTGCCGCAGCGGTCGATCGCACCATCGCGTTGTTGATTGTGGCCTGCCCTTGTGCCCTCGCGCTGGCCACACCACTGGCCATCTCAGTCGCTATCGGACGGGCGGCGCGGCGACAAATCATGATCAAGGGCGGCGACGTGCTGCAGCGATTGTCACGTCCCGGCCTGATCTGGCTGGACAAGACCGGGACATTAACCAGCGGTGACATGCAGGTCGTCCAATGGCATGGAGACGAAAAAGTCAAGCCGCTGGTGGCTGCACTGGAATCAACGTCGGCACATCCCATCGCCAGGGCATTGTCTACGGTCGACCAGCACAACGAACACCATATCGATTCCGTCATCAACGACCCGATGGGAGGAATTTCCGGAATCGTTGATGGACGCACGGTCGCAGTTGGCAATGAGTCGTTTATTGGCACTCAAATTACCGGACCGACGAAAACGCTCTGGAACGAAATTGCTGCGGAAATTCTCGAGGGTGGTTGCACGCCCATATGGGTCGCCGTTGAAGCAAGGATCTGTGCAATCGTCGCACTGGGCGATCAGGTTCGCGATGACGCCAAACAAGCCATCGATGAATTGCATCAACGCGGGTGGAAAACAGGCATCCTGTCGGGAGATCATCAGCACATCGTGACGCGTGTCGCCGGACAGCTGGGAATTGACACACACCAGTCACATGGAGGAGTCACTCCGGAAGCCAAGGTCGAGGTGGTGCAGCAGTCTATGCGCAATCATCCAACTGTGGTTATGGTCGGTGACGGTGTCAACGACAGTGCGGCGCTCGCAGGGGCATCGGTTGGTATTGCCGTCAGTAACGGGGCTGAGGCGAGTCTGGCAGCAGCGCCGGTCTACCTGGGTCGCGCCGGGTTACAACCGATTCTGCAGCTGCTGAAAACCAGCCATTCAGCCGGTCGCACTATCCGGACTGGTCTGGCCGTTTCCCTTGCTTACAACGTGGCCGGTGTGAGTTTGGCGATGCTGGGGTTAATCAATCCACTGGTCGCCGCCGTGTTGATGCCCGTTTCTTCGTTGACCGTTGTTGCGGTATCGTTGCGTTCTGGCAAAATTGCAGAATACGATGCCGTGGATGATCTACCGGGAGGTGATGCATGAGCGTACTTTATGTGGCCTTGCCTGTGGCCCTTTTGCTGGCCATCGCGGCGGTTGTCGCTTTCGTGTATCAGGCGCGTAGCGGACAGTTTGATGATCTGGAAACACCGCCTCGCCGCATCCTTTTTGACGATCAGGAGGCATCGCCCGACCGGGATGTGCGGTAACGCACGCGGACCGGGAGTCGTTGGTCAAAAGCGGCCGGGCGAAGCAAACGGCATGCTGTTTGCGAGATAATCAGGACGTCACGTCGATTTTTCAAGGCTTTGATTCATGGCTGCAATCACAACAAAACCAATTGTTGTTCCCTGGGATTTTTCTGAGATGTCACATGCGGCGCTGCAGAAAGCGGCCGAGTTGGCCGACACCACGGAACAGATCCATGTCGTGCATGTCACGTCCTATCCGGATGCGATGGAGCCTAGCGTGATCTGGGGCACGTATGACGAGGAAAAAATTTCGGGTGCGATCCAGAAGAGTTTTCTGGAGAGCGTCAATCATGGTGATTACCCGGGCTGCAAGTTTCACACGCTGTTCGGCAGTCCGGCCAACGAAATCACCCGTTTTGCCGAAGAGAATAATGCCGGACTGATCATTATCTCGTCACACGGCAGAACAGGCGTGCCTCGTTTGTTTATGGGTTCGGTCGCCGAGCGTGTTGTACGACACGCCCACTGCCCGGTCTTGGTACTCCGCGATTGACTCGCGAATTTGCCAAACTGCAACGACAAGGTTCAGCCGATGCTTGATACACATTCACCTCTGGTTGCCGAGTTCCTGAAGGATCACCAGCAATTCTCGCGATTGTTGCTGGCAATCACACGGTTGCTGGAGGAAAACAAGATCGATGAGGCGCGTCAGCGGGCCCGCGAGCTGGATCAGGTCGCCGGTCCTCACATTGAATACGAAGAGCGTGAATTGTATGCGCGGCTGAAGGAATTGGGAGAGACCCGCGTTACCAACGAGCTGCTGGTCGGCGAACACCACAAGATCCGCGACGCCATGAATCTGTTGCTGGAGAACGAGAAACTGGACGAGGACCAGCTGCAGCAGGCAAAACAGGGTTTTGAATCCGGTATTCATCATGCTGAACATTGCGGATCATTGATCAGCCTGATGACGAGACTGGATTCGGATCAGCAGGTGGCATCGCTGGTGGTGTTGAAGGAACTGCGTGACGAAGGCAGGAAGTGGTCTGAATTCTGATGTGCCGACTGTATGGTTTTGTCGCCAACGAACCAACCAAGGTCGATTGCAGTCTGGTCTTTGCGCAGAATGCGCTAATGCAACAAAGCCGAGTGGACCTGGTCGGCGAGGACCATGCCGATGGATGGGGCATCGCGATTTATCACAACGGACCAGCGGTTATCGAGAAACAGGCGACCGCCGCTTACGAAGACCAGTTGTTTAGCCTGACCGCAGAGAAGTCCTACGGGAAAACCGTCGTCGCACACGTGCGGCACGCGACCGTCGGCCAGATTTCCATCGAGAACACACATCCGTTTGTGCATCAGCAATGGACGTTTGCCCACAACGGGACCGTTACCGGCTTTGACGAACTAAAGGCGGCTCTTGAACGAGAGACAGATTCGCAATTGCAACAGCTGCGGCTCGGCACCACGGACAGCGAACAGTACTTCTATTGGCTGCTGACTCGTATCGAACAGGCTGGTCTCGCGGATTCACTGCACCTGCGGGACCGGGTTGAACGCACTACGCAGTTTCTTTCCGACACCGTGGCCGAGCTGGATCGGCGGTGTCGCGAAGTTGCGCCGACACGTACACCGCGACTGAATTTTGTGCTGACCAGCGGCAGCACGCTGCTGGCATGCCGATGGAACCGGCCGCTGTACATGATTGAGCGCAACGGAATCTATGATTGCGAGATTTGCGGCATTCCCCATATCCACCATCATGAAACGACCGAGCATCATGCCGTTGCGATCGCCTCGGAACCAGTAACCCAGGAAGCGTGGCAGGAGATTCCCAATCACAGTGTGGCCGCCGCCTTTCGCGAAGGCCAGCCTCATGTACTGACTTGTCAACCTTGACCGTCAGGCGAAGTTGTCGTTTGGTCGGCATTGTCGGCGACGTGCAAGTCCTCGGTGAATTTGAAGTCCGCGATCAACGGCAAATGGTCGGACGCAATCTGGGCCAAACGCGAATTGATGACGCGTGAATTCTCGGCGTGCAAATCGCTGGTCACGAAAATGTGATCGACACGGCTGATAGGGAGCGGGCTGAACAGCGTGCGTGAAGCCGATGGACGGTCGTTGAATGTCTCGATGTCCAGCATTTTTTCCGCGAGCAGTTTGTAAGGGGCCGAAGTTGGTCGCGCATTGAAATCTCCGCACAACACGACCGGACCCAGCAGCGAAGCCGGCTGTACCCACTCGTCCCATAACTGCCGTGCCTGAACCAGCTGTTCCTTTGGATACATACTGGTGTGTGCATTGATGACCTGCAGCGTGCGATGTTCGTCGACGTCAATTTCCACCCACAGGGCACTGCGGCGAGAACGGTCGGCCTTGTAATGATGAAGGCCTTCGGCCTGCACGACCCTCATCGGAAAACGCGTGAGGATGGCGTTGCCAAAACGTTCCTCTTCTACATGCCACGCCGGATGAAAGTGAAAATCCATCTCCAGGTGCTGGGCAATCATGTGAGCCTGATCCTGCTGGCCCGATCGTCGACGATTCACGTCCAGTTCCTGCAAACAGATGATGTTGGCACCAGACTGGGAAATAACGCGAGCGATGCGCTCCGCAGACAGCTGGCCGTCCATGCCCATGCAGGCGTGAACGTTGTAAGTGAGCAAGCGAATTTCCTCGGCAGGCGGCGACCACAATGGCTGGAATTCGCGCTTGTCGTCGTCGCGGTCGAGGAACCGCAAGCCTGCGGCCCGCAAGTCGTCGGGGCGCATGAATCGTTTCTCAAGTTTGCCAACCGGCGCATCACAAGGCAGCAAAGCAAATCCCCGGGTTTCTTCGATGCCTGGTCCGGCATGCGCACCGTTTTGCAAAACGAAACTGGTTGATTGCACTTGATTGGTCCAGCCAACCAGCACCATATCGCCCGATTCTGGCAGCGCGGCCAGGGTAATCAGGTCTTCACTGACATCTTCGAGGAACGGATGGTCTGACCCAAACACCTGGATGGCATCCCGCGGCAGTAGATAATCGTTTTCCCGTACGAAGACGCGG
>JBPCVB010000457.1:0-8631 GCA_051010855.1 Pirellulaceae bacterium
GGTGTTGCTGTTGGCGCTGTTTTCCTTTCGCGCGACGCGACATCGGGGCTGGGTGATCGGCCTGTCGTGGCTGAGTCTGGTAAACGTGCTGGTCAACGCCGTGATGGGAGCGATCGTGGTGCGTAGCGGTTTGCAGCCGGGGATTATCACACTGCATATGGCCCTGGCCTTTCTGCTAATCGGCTTGCTGGTAACGATCATCTGGCTGACTCGAGCCAATATTTCGCCGGTGACAATGCCGTCCGATTCGCGCAAGAAGCTGCTGATCGTTTCACTCGTGTTTTTCGCTTGTCTGTTCGCCGAAGGTCTGTTGGGCAGTCAGGTACGCGAACAAACCGACGAACTGGGTCTGGTGGCCGCGGAACTTTCGCGTGAACAGTGGTCCGAAGAGATCGGTACCACGCTCATTTTCAAGATCCACCGCAGCTTTTCCTGGACGTTGTTGATCACCGGTGCCTTGCTGTGGTTCTGGGCTCGGCAATCTGTGCTGGCCGTCGCTCGAGAACCGAAACTGATCTTTGCCCTCGTGGTGGCGATGATGATTATGGGAGTGATCCTCGGTCACATCGGCGTGATTCAGGTGGTGCAGGTCTTGCACGTGGGCAGTACCGCAATTCTGCTGGCCGTCACCTGGCACTGGATCATGCGGCTGTGGTCGAACGCTGTTCAATAGCAGGCACACGCCGTTGCCGTGGCCTTTGTTCAGTAGCAGGCGCACTCCGTGCGCCGTGGCTATTGGCAAATACCATCCTTTGCCGGGTACAATAAACGACACCGGAAGGTTCGTCCAAGACAACAGAGCGGACGGCACACGGAGTGTGCCTGCTACCCAAGAGGCGGACGGCACACGGAGTGTGCCTGCTACCCAATAGGCGGACGGCACACGGAGTGTGCCTGCTACCATGTTTTTACCTGTCTCCGGTTAGCGATTGCCGGATCAAAGCGGGGCGATTGGTGGTAATTCCCCAGGCACCCAATTCCTGAAAAAACTTCGCGTCTTCCGGATCATCAATCGTCCACACGTGGAACTCTTCGACGCCTTCATCAACCAGGGCATCGCGAAACTCGCGGGTAAACACACTGCGGCGTCCTTCGCTGCCGAGTCCGTCGGCGCCGATGCGCTCGATGGTCGTGGCAATCTCGGATGAAGTGGGTGTCCACGGTCCCGTATCGCCCTCCGGTTCATAGTCACGTAGCAAATGCGTTCTCAGATGAGGTAACTGACTGTTCACCGCGGCGATCGTGTCCCAACGGAAACTGATGACCAGAATCTGTTCCGTTTGCAGGTTGGATTCGGCCAGCACCTGTCCTAGCGGAGCAACAATTTCCTGACCCGCTTTCAATTCAATGACGATCCGCTTGTCTGCCGGCACAATTGCGATGACTTCCGAAAGCAGCGGAATTCGCTCGCCGGTAAACTCCGGTCCCTTCCATTTTCCCACATCCAGTTGCTGCAATTCTTCAAGCGTCGAACCCGCAACTTCCAGATTGGTACCTGCCGTGCGTTCAGTCGTCTCATCATGGATGCACACGATGTGGCCATCTGCCGTCATTCGGAAATCGCACTCGATCCCGTCGGCTTGCTGTTCCCATGCGAGATGAAACGCGGTCAGCGTATTTTCGGGCGCGTCGTGCGATGCACCGCGATGAGCCACGATAAGTTGAGCCGAAAGCGGATTTGTCATGGCATCCAGGAATAGCCAAACCAAAGTCAGGAAACAGACACACTGACCAGCGAGCGGTGTGTTCCGGATTGTCGGCATCTGCCCCACCTTGTCGAATTTCCCTGATGTGCGCGAGATCCCGGCAAGTTTAACGTGCTGGTCGTCGGTCCGCTGGACCCGGTCAAAAATTCCCGTTTTTTTGCCTAATTCGCGTCCCTTCGGAGGTAGTGCCGTGCACACACTCCGTGTGCCGTCCGCCTTTTTTAGGCTACGGAAATAACAAGAAAATCAGGTCACGGTTATGTTGCGTTAAAATCAAAGTGCTGAATATCTGGCTGGCTACGGCACGGCGTAGCGTGCCTGCTACTTTGGAGTCAACATGAACAAAACCGCAATCGCCACAATCGTCGTGACTCTGCTACTGGGCATGTTGCTGGGATCCAGCGTCAATCCGCCAGCAGATACGCCATGGTTTGTGGTAATGAATGCCGAAACTGGCGAACCGCGGACGCCAATCGAAGTCGGACATCCTTCCTTCATGAGCCCGCACGCCTCACCGATCGCCCTGAGTGGCGGTCACGCATTCGTCGTGAACACTCCCGCCGATACCATGGACGTGATCGATGTCGCATCTCGCGAGGTTATTGCCCGCGTACCGGTGGGCATCGATCCGGTTTGCGTCGCCGTGCGACCCGATGGCAGGGAAGTCTGGGTATCGAACCACGTTTCGGACTCGGTCAGCGTAATTGATGCCGATCCCGAGAGTGCAACCTACCTGCACGTGATCGCCACGATTCAGCAATTCGATCGCAAAATGAAAGCCACTCGTTTCGACGAACCGGTCGGCATCGCCTTTGCCAATAACGAAAAGGCCTATGTGGCACTGTCATCGGAAAACACCATCGCAGTGATCGATGTGGCGAATCGCCGTGTTGCAAAACGCTTGAGCATTACCGCTCAGGATCCTCGGGCAATTGTCGTGCATGGTGAGCGGCTGTACGTCATTCCGTTTGAGTCCAATAACCAGACGCAATTGTCGGGCGGAAACTCGGGCAACATCGATGGTGAACTGGTCACCTTCGATGCGTGGGATCACTCGGTTACCAACAATAATGTGCTCTCGCTGGGTCACATCATCGATATCGTCAAGCACCCGCAAGTTCCCGATCGCGACCTGTATGTGTTCGATACAAACACCGACGAGTTAATCGAAACCGTCGATACTCTGGGTACCTTGCTTTATGGACTGACCGTAGATTCCGAGGGGCGAGTGTTTATTGCGCAGACCGACGCTCGTAATGAGGTCAACGGCCGGGCGGGGACCAAAGATCACGGCTTGGCCGAGTTGGAGAATCGGGCATTTCTAAATCAGATCACGGTGGTCACTGAGGCCAACGCGGAAGCGTCGGATGGGGATTCAACACCCGCAGCTAGCGACGTCGAGTCAGTCAGACCCTGGATCGATTTCATCGACCTCGAACCACTACCGCCGGAGCATCCTGATCCTGCCGACGCACTGGCGACGCCCTTTGCCATCCAGGTCAGCGACGACGATTCGACCTTGTTCGCTACCGCAGCCGGATCGGACAAGTTGTTTACCGTCGATGCAGAAACTGGCGAGGTACTGGGAAGCGTTCTGGTCGATGCTGCGCCTCGCGGAATCGCGCTGCAGTCGGACAAAAATGGCGAGGCTTTCCAGGTCTGGGTATATAACGCCGTCGCCAATACGGTCTCGCTGGTTGAGGTGTCCGACCCCGCCGATCTGACGGTTGTCGAAACGATTGAATTGGAAGACCCGACGCATCCGGCGATCAAACGCGGACGCATCGCCTTCAACACGGCATCCGCTTCCACGACGGGTACATTCGCCTGCGCCAGCTGCCATCCCGATGGCCACACCGATCAATTGTTGTGGGTGCTGAAGACTCCCGTCGTCACCGGTGGCGACCAGATCATGCCACGTTCAACCATGCCAATCCGCGGCTTGCGGGACACTGCTCCGTTTCACTGGGACGGTATTCCCGGCGATCCGTACGGCGGCAGCAACAGCGAGAATGTTTACGGACACGTCGATCCAAACAGTGACGTGGATGAGCCAGAGAGCACGACCCGTCATCTGATTGATGGGGCACTTGCATCGACGATGACGACGGTTGGCAGGAAAGATGAGAACGATGAAGGCAAGGCCGGCAAGTTGTGCGCTAGTCAACGCGATGACCTTGCCAAATTCCTGCTGGCCGTACCGTATCCACCTGCCCAGCGTCGCGCCTACACCAACGCCTTGTCCGAGGGAGCCCGCCAGGGCATGGAGTTGTTTCACATCGAGGGCGATGATGACCCTACCAAGACACGACCAAACGTTTGCGGAGATTGCCACCGCATGCCGTATCTGGTCAGCACAAATACACCTGGTACCGGCATGGATGCGCCGACCTGGCGGGGTGCGTACGATCGCTGGCTGATCCTGCCGCAAGGTCGACTGAATATCATTGAATTCGATTTCTTTGCGCGTGTCGCCGAAGCTGGCCTCAACGAGCGCAACATCTGGCAGTTCTCCTGGGCAGGTCGCCCGCGGTTTGATCCTGTATGGAACATGGTGCTGGAAGGCAGCACCGGATACTCGGGCGCGTTTGCCCGGCAAGTCACCATCAACGAGCAATCGTCCGGTGACCGGCTGACCGCAGAATTGCTCGATGCTCTTGAGCAATCCGCCAGCGATGGCGGGGTCGTCCTTCAATGTGAGGGCGTGTTTGTCAGACAGCAAACAAGCACACCCGTCGTAATGCAATACGATCCCAAATTCGATGGTGGCGTATACGTGGAGATAGTAGCAGGCTCACTCCGTGAGCCGTCCGCCGAACACCCGGAACAGGCTGCAGACGGCACGACTGAGCGCGCCTGCTACTCTCGCGACGCGCTGCTAATGCTGGCCGCGGATAACCGTTTCATTGGCACCTTCACGGGTCGTCATGGAGCCAACGCCGACTACGAACATCCACAACCCGCGATCTGGACCAACGGTCCAATCGAGCAGCAACGCGGTCGCCAGGAATTTCCCATCCTGTACTCCGGAAACCGGACGATTTCAGTCAGCGGTCGCCATATTCGAGACGACGCCCATCTGATCGTTGACGGAAAACGCGTCTCTGGCACCATCAACATGGCCGTCGATGAGACCATGCGAATTGAATTGAATACGCTGCCGGCGACCGGTATTCACTTTTTGCAGCTTCAAAATCCAAACGGCCTCTTCAGCAACGACTTTATCTTCCATGTAACGGAAGACGCCAACAGCGCCGAATCGCTGGATCGTCGTCTGGCGTTGGCACATGCCGGCCCCGGGTCGGCATTGACCGACGCTATTGCCAGCGGTGATCTGGATCAAGTCAAACTGCTGATCGAGGACGGCGAGCGCGTTAATTCGCGCACTGGTGACAGTGGAATGACTCCCCTGATCAACGCAGCTATGTACGATCAGTCGGAAATCGCCGAGTACCTGATCGCCGAAGGTGCTCGTGTGTCACGTGGCAACAACGATGGCAACACGCCTTTGCACATTGCTGCCTTCTTTTGTCGCGAAGAGATGGCCGAACTGTTGCTGGAAAACGGAGGGTCCGTCAGCAAGGAAAACGAGCGCGGCGAATCCGCAATCGACGTGGTCTCATCGCCCTGGAACGAAAATCTTGCCGGTTTCTATGAGGGAATCGGACAAGCGATCGGGCTGGAACTGGACCTCGATCGCATGCAGCAAGATCGGCCTCGAATGGTGACGCTGCTGGAACAGCATGCCGATGAATGAATCTAGCAGGCACACTCGACTCGACTGAGCTCGTCGCAGGCCGTGTGCCGTCCGCAAACATCACCAGGCAGACCGCAAGCATCGCCAAAAAAAATGGCTACGGCACACGGAGTGTGCCTGCTACCATAAATTATCCCAGGTTTTTGGAGACCATCATGAAAATCGCATCGGTATTCCTGAGCGTCGTATTCGTCTGCGGCATTTCCGGCCAGGCATTGGGCCAGAAAGACAATGATGACGATGGACCAGTCGGCATTTTCCAGTCGGGAGCTGAATACGATCAGTTCATGAGAAGTGCCAAGCAGGCCGCTTACGGAGAAGGCGGTAATCCCGAATTGCAGGCCATGATTCCCATGCTCAACGACATTGCCATGGCCAAACCGTTTGGCTGGACCAATCAGGAATATGGCGGACAGGGCAGCTCGCTGGACATGTTGTCCGATGAAAAAGTCCGCGCCGACCTGGAAATGATGGACGAGCAGTACGAGGATTTGCAGCAGATGAACGAAGAGGTGCAGCAACGGGTCGCTGAGCAAATACGTGGCCTGGATTTCGACGACCGCGAAAACCTGGCCACTCAAATTCGCGCAATACGCGATCGGGCCACCGAAGATCTAAACTCAGTGCTGTTGCCCCATCAAATGGACCGGCTGGGACAAATGCAGGCCCGATCCCAGCTGAGGTTCCGCAGCCTGGCAGAAGTTCTGACCAGCGATCCCCTGAAATCACAACTGGAAATTACTGACGAACAGGCAGAGGACCTGCTTGAAGCCGAAGCGGAGATCGAACAGGAGCTGGCCGAGGAAATCGCCCGCTTGCGCGCCGAGGCCCGCGAGCAATTAGTCGGCAACTTGAAGCGGGACCAGCGTGACCAGGTCACCGAGATCTTTGGAGACCTGACGGAAGCGTCATCGACGACGCGATCGCAACGTCGGGAAAAACGAAGACGACGTTAAATTCGGGCCAGGCGTCGTTTTGCGGACGGCACACGGCCAGCGACGAGCTCAGTCGAGTCGAGTGTGCCTGCTACTTTGTAGCGACGCCAATCACCACTGATAGTTTGCCGCCATTCAGGCCGTTCAGGTAGTTGGCCAGCTTGGTGCGCGCAGTGTCGCCCATGAGCAGGTGAATTCCGATCGGTGGCGGGCCACTGGACTGAATTTTGGCCAGCGTTGTTTCAAACCACGCGATCGACTCTGCAACCTTGTTGTCCCAGAGTGTAATGGCCAGGCCACTACGCTCGATGCTGTGCCGAGCGTCGTCTTCACTGACCAGTTGGCTGATCGAAGCGTCCTCGGCCCACGGCACGGGAAAGTCGGGATCACCGCTGGCCGCAAAAATGTCGTGAAACACCAGTCGACCGCCCGGTCGCAGGACGCGAGCGATTTCAGCATAGAACTTGTCCTTGTCGGCGATGTTCATCTGCGCGTGTTCGGTCCAAACTACGTCAAACGTATCATCCGCAAAGGGCAGGGCAGTGGCATCGCCTGTTTCAAATGCAGTTCGTTCCTGCATGTCGGTCAAACGAGACAATTCGGTAGCGACTTCGATGTACTCGGGCGTCAGATCCAGGGCGGTCACATGACAACCGTACTTGTTGGCAAGAAAACGCGCCGAGCCTCCCAGACCGCACCCGACATCCAGCACGCGATCCTGCGGCTGCAACTCTGCCAGTGTCGCCAGCTCAACCGTTGATTCGCGACCGCGTGTATGAAACGCGTCGACTGCGGAAAGATCGTCGACTGTAATCGAGTCCGTGTCCTTGCCGATTTGCTGCAAACCGGACTCGATTTTGTCCATGATGCCGCCGACAGTGTAATGACGGGTCACGGAATCAGGCTGGTGTGTCATGGCGGTCTTTCTGTAAATAGGGAGGGTGAAGCTCCCCGACACTTGTTCTACGTGCTCCAGATTGACGATTCAATATGTCTGCGAATTCGTTCACTTCGCTTCCATCACGAACGAATGTAGCGTATCCACGACCTCGAATCCTTCCGACTGATACAGGTTACGGGCGACGAAATTACTGGCATCGGTTAACAGCGATGCGAATTGGGCGCCATTCTGTTGTGCCTCATGCAGGCAGTGTTGCAAAACCAGACGAGCCAGACCCCGTCCACGATACTCGTTATCCATCACGGTGAAATAATTAATGTACAGTGAGTCAAATCCGGTGCCGTCGACGAAGGCACCGGAGTAAAAAGTTCCGCACCACACGACGCCGTTCCCGTATTCGTAAGGCGGCTTCATCAGCAAGCAGCCAAAATCATATTCAGGATCAAAGTGCTTCATTTCATGCTTGATGTGGATGAACTGCAAATCGTCTGGCGGTTCAACCGCAGTACGAGGCTGATCCAGTTTCAGGGCCAGCCTCACCAGGGTCTCGTTGATGTTGAAACCGGCATCCACCAGCCACTGACCGATGCGCGACCAGCGCGATGGCAGACTCCCGGCACTGTCGGCAAAAAACACCGGGCACAGGCAACCATCATGCGCGACTATTTTTAGCGGATCATGCTCTTTCAAATGTGTGATGACTTGCTCCAGCAATTGTGCCACAGCAGCACCTGCAGAAGGACGCGCTATCACTGATTGCACGTAAGCGGTACCACTCTCCACGACCTCATCACCATTGACCACCTTGCCGCCGCTGACAAAGGCCTCAACTCGATCATCGTCGGTCGCCACCAGAGCAATCTGTGCACTGCTGTCGTGATCAGCGGGGTCGCGAATGAATCGCGTGGTTAGCAATTCGTTTCGGAATTGTTGTTTACCGACGGGATGCTGAAGCGGCAGATCGCGTGATTGGTCGCGGTACAGTTGCAGTACGGCCTCAGCGTCCGAGTCCTGATAATTCCTGATGGTGATCATACCCGTTCCTGGTTTCTCGAATCGCTGTTTGAATTGTGTGCAAATAAAACACGACGCGAAAGACGGCCGCCCGCTAGCGTCTGCGTCACCCGGGCATTGCTGTTGTCGCTCTGGGCGTTTGTGCTCAAATACGCCACTGGAACCACGCTGCTGTACGAAAGGAATCGAACATGTTGCTATCCACCAACCAACGTTTTTGGATTGGACACTGCGCGGTCGTGACCGCCGCCGTCCTGACTGGATTGACTCAAGTCACCATCGTTGCCCAGGAGGCGGTCACGGAAGCGGACCAGCATT
>JBPCVB010000458.1:0-4845 GCA_051010855.1 Pirellulaceae bacterium
TGCTGGTAAGGCACCAGTTCCAGATCCCGTTGCTCGTAGGCTTCGACCAGTCGTTGCTGCAGATCAGTGTTTTCGGCCGTCAGTTCATCGCGACGATCGTCATTGAGCAGCCGGTCGACCACACCCACGCTGCGCGAAGCGTCCAGTACGTGCAGCACGGGGTGTTCGTATTTCGGAGCAATCTTGACGGCGGTGTGTTTGTCGCTGGTGGTCGCTCCGCCGATCAACAATGGAAGGTTCATACCACGCCGTTGCATTTCGCTGGCCACGTGCACCATTTCATCCAGGCTGGGCGTGATCAGTCCGGACAACCCGATGATATCGACGCCTTCCTTTTGGGCGGTATCGAGAATAGTCTCGCAGGGTGTCATCACACCCAGATCGATAATACGGTAGTTGTTACAGGCCAGCACCACACCGACGATATTCTTGCCGATGTCGTGTACGTCACCCTTGACGGTGGCCATAAGGATCGTGCCGCGGGCATCCTGTTGACTCAGTCCGGCCTCGGCCTTCTCCTGTTCCATGTAAGGCAGCAGGTGCGCCACGCCCTTTTTCATGACACGTGCCGATTTGACGACTTGCGGCAGGAACATCTTGCCGCTGCCGAACAAGTCACCCACAACGCTCATACCATCCATCATGGGGCCTTCGATGATGTCGAGGCAGCGATCCGTTGCCAGTCGCGCTTCCTCAACGTCGTCCACAATGTACTTGTCGATACCCTTGACCAGGGCGTGAGCGATGCGTTTTCCAACCGGTTCGCTCCGCCATTCAAGATTTTCCGAACGTCCCTTCTTTTTGGTGCCCTTGACTGTTTCGGCGAACTCGATCAGGCGGTCAGTCGCATCGGGCCGGCGATTGAACAGGACGTCCTCGACACGCGTGAGCAGTTCCTTTGGAATCTCTTCGTAGATTTCCAGCTGGCCGGCATTGACGATGCCCATGTCCAGTCCGGCGAGGATGGCGTGATACAAAAAGGCTGCGTGCATCGCTTCGCGGACCACGTTGTTGCCACGAAAACTGAAACTGATATTGCTGACACCGCCCGATACCTTGGCGCCCGGGCACTGTTCCTTGATCAGTCGCGTGGCGTCAATGAAGTTAATGGCATAGTCGTTGTGTTCTTCCATCCCGGTGGCCACGGTCAGAATGTTGGGATCGAAGATAATGTCTTCGGGCGGGAAACCCACTTCATTGACCAGCAACTCATAGGCACGTTTGCAGATTCGCACCTTTTCATCTGTTTCGACGGCTTGCCCTTCTTCGTCAAAGGCCATGACGACGGTCGCAGCGCCGTAGCGGCGGACCAGACGGGCTCGTTCCAGGAACAGCTCCTGACCGTCCTTGAGGCTGATTGAATTGACGATTGCCTTGCCCTGCACGGCCCGCAATCCTGCCTCGACGACCGACCATTTGGAACTGTCGATCATGATCGGGACGGCGCTGATGTCAGACTCGGCAGCGATCAGACGCAGGAATCGCGTCATGGCCGCTTCGCCGTCCAGCAACGCATCATCCATGTTGACATCGATAACGGCGGCCCCGCCTTCGACCTGATCGCGGGCGACTTCAACCGCGTCCTCAAATTTCTCGTCGCGGATCAGGCGGGCAAATCGCCGGCTGCCAGTGACGTTGGTGCGTTCGCCAATCATCAGGAAATTGGCATCCGGCCGCATGGTCAGCGGTCGTGTGCCGCTAAGTCGCGTCCAGGATTCGACAGTGTTCCTTTTGTGCGGGTCCAAACCACGTACACGCTCGGCGATCGCCGCGATATGGTCCGGTGTGGTTCCACAGCAACCTCCGACAATATTGACCCAGCCGTTCTCGGCCCACTCGGCGATCAGGTCGGCCATCGGTTCGGGCTGCAAGTCAAACTGGCCCATTTCATTGGGCAATCCGGCATTGGGGTGAGCACTGATGTAAGGCGTGGCGACCTTTGACAACTCTTCGAGGTGGGCCCGCATGACATCCGGACCTAGCGCACAGTTCATGCCGACGGCCAACATGGGGAAATGCGATACCGAGTTCCAGAACGCATCGACCACTTGTCCCGAGACAAACGTAGAACCCGATTCGGCAAACGTACCCGAAACCATGACGGGAACGACGCGGCCTGTCTCGCTAAAGTACCTGGCGATCGCAAACAGGCAAGCTTTCAGATTCAGGGTATCAATGACGGTTTCCGGAAACAGCAGGTCCACACCGCCCTCCACCAACGCAGCGGCCTGCTGGAAGTAGGACGATTCCATTTCCTCAAACGTCACGCCCCGCCAGGCTGGATCATCGACCCTGGTACTGATCGCCGTTTGCTGCGTCGTGGGGCCGATTGAGCCGGCGACAAATTTTGTTGGCGATTCGGGGTGCATGTTTTCGTAGCGATCAATCGCTTGCCGCGCGTTGGCGGCGGCTGCAATATTGATTTCACGCATCAGCTGTCCCGGCAGCTTGTATTCAGACATGCCGACCGGACTGGCATTGAATGTATTGGTTTCGATGATGTCCGCGCCAGCTTCCAGGTATTGCAGATGGATATCCACAATCTTTTCCGGATGGGTGAGGCTGAGGATGTCGCCGAAGTTGGTCAGCTGCACCTGTTGATCGTGATCCGCGAATCGATCGCTGCGGACTCCTTGCTCATCCAGCTTTAATCGCTGCGTCATCGTACCCATGGCGCCATCGAGTACCAGGATTTCGTTTTCCAGGCGTTTCAGCAACACATCGACGAGGTTGTCTTGTTCAGCAATCGACATAAATCAATCTGGCAGCAATCAGGTAGCAGGTATGAAGGCAGTGTTAATTCGTAACGGTCAGGCAATATTTGAGCCCGATTTTGCCATCAACAGGACACGTCCACAGCACCTGGGGCAAATGAGCTCATGACGGGCACGAAAATTAGTCGAATATTCGATTAACTTTATCGACCGCAAACAACGATAACAATCTCTTTTGGCTGAATGCAGTCACAAGCCTCACGGATCGGGGTGAACCATGGACAAAATCGACCGTCCCAACACCATTGAAGGTCAAAGATCGGCAAAGTCAACAGCTGGCCAGCCGGGTCACCGTACCCAATCCTGGCGAGTCGGGGACAAGATCGTCCGCGTCGATGCGGCTTCGATCGTGACTCCCACTGATCCACATCTGGAAACTGACGAGTTGCAGGATACGACCGACCAGGCGTTTGCCGCCTGGGCCGATGGCACCGGAACCATCGAAATGGGCATTGGCAATGTCGTCGAAAACAACGCTGCGTTGCAACAGGCGGCCGAGGAGATGGCCGGGACCTACACCTCGGTGCCCGTCGAAACCGGACCGTTAAAAATCAAGCCGGCCTGGGAAGTCGACTATTTTCCATGGCCGCGTATTGCCCGCCGCTTGCTGAGCACGCATCATGCCCTGTTCGACCAGATCGGTTCGCAAATTCTTGGGGACCTGCAGCCGACACGTTCGCGAATCGGCATTTGCAGTACCTTCCCTCGCGAAGGCAAAACGACGCTGGCGATCTGCCTGGCCCGCTGGGCCGCCAACTCGGGCAAACGCACCGTGTTGATCGACGCCGATGTCGAGCGACCGCAGATGACCGCGATGACGGGTCTGGACTGTGTTCACGGCTGGCGTTCGATTTTGGAACTCGATATGCCGATTTCCGAAACGATGATCCGTTCAGTCGAAAACGGTCTGACGTTCATACCCAATCCACTGGGTTCCCGACCGCTGGCCCAGGAAAAGGTGCTTGCTGGCCTCGCCACGATTGCGTTTCAGCTGAAATACGAATTCGATGTCGTGATCATCGATCTCGGCAAAATTGACAACGTGTGTGCCCACGGTACTTCCGATATGGACCTGGTCGATGCCACGTTGATTACACGCGATCCATCGCAAACCTCCGTGGGCCAGATGATGGACACGCGGCGCGTCCTGGGTAACATTGGCATGACCCGGACCTACGTGGCGCAAAATTTCGCGAGAAATCGAGTCGCGTAGGTCAAACCCCACTCGACTCTCCGCTGACGACCCGTTGCCGACGACCGATTCGCCGATTCCGCCTGCGCACCGCTCACGCGCCTCCACTTTGCTGGCGGCGGTCCTGGTCGTTTCGTCCCTGGCACTTGGCGTGGGTCTGCGTATTCAGGCCATGGCCGAGCCAGTCTGGCTGGACGAGCTGCACACCGCATGGTGCGTCAGCGATTCTCCGGGTGTTGTGTCGGCCCGCGCCACGATCGGCAACCAGAGCCCGCTGTTCTTCTGGATCGAGTATCCGGTCTACCGTGGTCTTGGCATGAATGAATTCGCGCTGCGGTTCCTGCCACTGGTATGCTCGATCGCCTTGCTGTTGTCCATCTGGTGGATCGTGCTGGAATTTAGCGGGTCGCTGACCGGTGCGTGGCTGGCACTGTCCCTGGCGGCCATTGACGATTCATTTCTGTTTTACGCCGTCGAGGCAAGACCCTACGGGATGATCCAGCTGGTGGCCGTGTGGCAATCGTATTGGTGGATAGGCGTCCTGCGGGGCAGCGAGTCGCGTCGGTGGCCCGAGATATGCTTTGTTGTTGCTTCGTTACTGCTGTTTTATTTGCACTATACGACGATTGTTCTGTTGGTCGTGCAGTTGGGAACGACGTTTTGCTGGCTCGCCTGGCAGCAGCGGTCCGGCCAGCAATCTGCTCAAAGGGCAACGACGCGGCGTTCACTGGTGGTCGTGTCGCTTATCGCAATCGCCTGCCTGCCCGGGCTTGTTCAGTTGACAGGGATAGGTCGTCATCGCGCCGATTGGCAATCCATGATCGCTCCCAACCGTTATGCGTTGTTGATCGTTTCCCAAATCATCGTTTACCTGGCTGC
>JBPCVB010000459.1:0-9531 GCA_051010855.1 Pirellulaceae bacterium
GTTGACGCAACAATCCCGGCGTCTTGCGGCCAGCCCGGATATTGCGCACCTCGAACGCCTTGCCGGTGACTGCCGACAATGCCAGAGCGGAGCGGATGATCTGTCCGCCCCCCTCGCCTTGCGATCCGTCGATTAACAACATGCCTGGGGTCCGAAGAATGGGGCAATTTAACTTGTGACTCGGTGAGTGTTCAGGTGTCGCAAAGGTTCGCGGGCATTGGCTCCGCCGGATAGCTGAACTCAAAAAAAGCCCGGTGTGCTGGCAAAGTTGACGGTTCTGACGGACGCAGATACTCTTGAACGTTGCCGCATTCGTCGCCGCGGCCGTTGTCTTCCTCGCCAAACTACTGAAAAAATCTCGCTATGTGGACCAAGTTTGCTCCGATTGTTGTGGCTTTGTGCCTGTGTACGCTCCCGACCTGTACCTGTTTGGCGTTGGTTCCTCAAGACGAGCCGGATGCTAACCAGGATGAACTCCTGGTAACGGTTAAGGGAAAGTTTGTACTGGATTCTGATCAGGTCGCCGAATTTGACTGGACCTCGATGGCCGGATCGCTGGTGGAAAATGTTGAGTTCCAGCAGCCCGAGTTTCCCGAATCCTGGCAAGAGATGTCATTGCCGGATCGTCAGGCCTGGATCACCGAATTTGAAGCTTCGGAGGCGGGCAAGCAAATGCTGGCCGCCAATAGCCAACTGCTCAATGAGCGCAACATTCTCGAATTTGATGTCGATGAACAGGGCAAGTTTGTGGTTTATGACGTACCACCTGGCCAATATTCCATGCAGGCTGCTGGTCAACTCGAAAACGACGGCCGCATCTACATCTTGCAGGCGTTCGGACAAATGGCGGTCGAGGAAGTCGACGAACTGGACCTGTCCTCGATGCCGGTGGAGGTGATGCGGTTACTTCGCATGGGCGAAGACGCGCCGGAAGTAGCTGGCGTCGATGAGGCGAACGACGACTGCAAACTATCCGGGTTTCGTGGCCAACATGTGTTGCTGGCGTTTGGCATATTCGGCAATCCCGCGTTCCAGCAGACGGCAGCGGCCTTGCGTGAAGCAGCCGAGTCGAGCGAAAGTGCGGATCAGTTAAAAGTTGTCGCCGTGTCGCTTGATGAGGATCGAGAACAGCTGCTGGAGGTACTGGAACAGCATCCGGTACCCAATTGCATCGCTCTGGGCGGCTGGGACAGGGCGACCCTGAGTGAATACGGGATCAAGCAGCTGCCGGCGTTTTGGTTGATCGATCCCGAGGGCAAGATCGTGCTGACGGGCCAGCAGTTCTTGTTTGAGTTGAATCGCACGCAGTTTTCCCTCGTCAAGTTGGTCGATGAGGCGATCGCCGGGCGATTGAAGATTGGTGGCGAGGCGACCGAAGAGGACGAGGCAACAAAGGACGGCGACGACAAGTAGCGGCGCTACCGCCCGGATTTCGTCTGTTTCTTTTTCGACGTTGAGCGTTTTTTGTGCGCCCGTGGATGGGCCTTCTGATATGCCTCACGCAGGCCAGCCGTACTGACATGAGTGTAGATCTGCGTCGTGATCAGACTCTTGTGACCTAGCAGTTCCTGCACGCTTCGAATATCTGCGCCACTGTCCAGCAAATGAGTGGCAAAGCTGTGGCGAAGCGTATGAGGTGAGGTACGCAGGTCGAGTCCCGTCAGCTTCAGGTATTTTTCCAGCATGCGGGCCACGCTGCGCGTCGTAATACGATCGCCGAACTTGTTTACAAAGACCGGCGCCATGTCGCCAGGGGTCTGTTGTTTGGACAATTTCCGGACGGACAACCACCGTTCCAGTGCGCGTACAGCGTAGCGACCCAATGGAGCCAGCCGTTCGCGTTTGCCCTTTCCCCTGACGCGCACCAGCCCCTCGTCGAAATCCAGATCGCCGTCGTTGACACCAACCAATTCGCTGACACGCAGGCCTGCGGAGTACATGGTTTCCAGAATAGCCCGGTCCCGCAGCCCCAGTGTCTCGTTTCGCGGCGGCGCCGATAACAACTTGCCGATTTCCTGCGTGGTGAGAAAGTGCGGAAGTTTGCGTTGGCGACGCGGGTTTCGCAACGGCTTGGCCGGATTGCCCGAGGCCAGGCCTTCGCGCTGTGCGTACCGGTAAAAGCTGCGCAGAGAAGCGAGACGGCGTGAAATCGATGAGGGTGCGTAGCCAGCTTCATGCAAGGCGGCTACAAAATCACGAAGCTGAATTGGTGTGACGTCGTCGGGTCCAGGTGCGCGACCATGACTGTCTGCCAGATAATCAACCAGACTTTCGAGGTCTTCCCGGTAAGACTTGATAGTCAGGTCGGAAGCGTTACGCTCGACCCGGAGAAAACGCAGAAACTTCGGAATTGCCTGATCCATGTGCCCCGGACAACAACCCTAGGTTTGCGGATCGTCACCAATCCACATGTCGTCGATGGCGGTAAAATCGATGTCAGGAAAATCAGGTGCGTCATTGGCGGGAGGCGCCGATCGAACGCGGTCCATGACTGGCCAGTCCAATTGAGGATCGGCTGTTTCACATTCGCCTGGCTGTTGGGCCGTCTTGCGAATCTTTTGGCTCAGCACTGCGGCGTCGTACCAACTGAAACTTAATTCGGGATTGGACGCATATCGTCCCAGGGTCCGCAGAGTTTCTGCCCGCGAGTTGTCGTCGAACATGAAGACATAACGTTCGTCACCTTTGACGATAGCAACGACACTGATTTCACCGGACATAGATGCAACTCCGAACTTGGGGCGACGTCCATTTGACGCCAAAATCACTTTACTCAGGGGATATCGGTCGCTACGTCGGAAGTCGTTAAGACAGAAACGAGCGCAGGGTCATTTCGAGAAAGGAGTGCTCATCGAGTCAGAAAAAACGGTATCAATGAACCGGGTTGCTGGCGGATTGAGTGCTGCCTGGCGAAGGGCTCAGCTCTTAACTGGATCGATAACAGGCACAGCCGTCATAAAGTACCGTTAACGGAAAAAGTGATGGCAAGCAGCATCTGACGTTCGCCACGCAACCAGCGTATTTTCGCGGCGGCTATGCATTCAGGGTTTGCCCTGGCCTTCAAGACGCCGTTCGATGGCTTCCGCCGGGACGGAAGTCACCTTCGTTGTGGCAACGAGATCGGTTCGCAGAATATCATCTTCCTTTTCGCTGCCCACATTAAATTCGACCAGGAAAAGTCCTACTGCAATGCCCTGACCATTGTAGGTGGGTGGCCAAAAATCTTCGGCACGCGTTGCCAGTGCACGCGCCAGCAACCGTGTAGCACGACCGGAAAACCCACCCAGGGCCATTTCCAGCCGGCCCTGCGATTCGCGATGGATATAGAACACCATGGCGACGTGTTGAGAACGTTTACCTGCATTTGCCTGGACCCATTGGCCATCTGCTTGCTCGTACCAGATCCCCGGGGCAACATCCTGCGATCCCTTGGCCAGTTGCAGTCCACCAATACACGATGCCGGGTGCGGGTCGGTGTCGCGATAACGAAAATAAACGGGGCAGGAACGATCTTGAGCCTTTTCCACCGAATCCTGCGAAACAAATGGATCGCAGCCGAAGGCGTTGGCCATCACAATTTCGACAACCGAATTACTTTTCGTACTACCAAGACAAACCAAAGCCTTGTCACCCGAGCTTTCAGAAAACTCGCGATAGCTTTGATTCGACTGTTCCCTCGTTTCGTTTTCGCTCGTTTGACCCGGACTCCATACCAGCATTTGCTTGAGATGTTCCGGGTGAGGAAAGCTGCCGGATGCCGAACCGTCTGACGCGCTTTCCAGTTTCTTGAGTTTGGCAGTGCCTCCCAGCGTCGTCACGCCATTGAGGATTTCTCCCATCAGCACCGAATCAGAGGCCACAACGTAAGAGACGTCGGGATTCTGCTGCTCCACATCGCGCCGCACGCCCAGGCACATTACAAGACGGCGGCGGCGTGCCAGCAATTCCCAGAAATTCTCAGGCTCAACAGCGAACAGGGCGCCCGGCAACTGGTCAGCGCTGGCATATCCATGTTCGATCAAATAGTCACAAAGCCGTGACAAGGCCTTGAGCGGTATGTACTTGACTTCATTTTTGAGTAACGCGGCTACCTGGTGACGATCCAGACCGGTGTACTCGACAATGGCCTTGATTGTGCCCGGACGTCGGCGGGGGTCCGGGACATGTCCCAGCAATTCGGCCAATCGGAAGGAGTATTGCATATTTGTGTTTCATTCAAATGGAGACGGCAAAACTGAAGTGCTTTGCCGCGAATCACGCCACTACGACCGGGCCGCTGTGGCCGATTCTGACCATGTGAAATTCCAGCATACGTCGCCTAGGGTGAATTTCAACCCCCTTGTTCGAAACGTTCCCGTCACCGACTTGCGAGTGCGGGTAGTTCAAATCGCACTGGAAACCCCTTTTTCATTCTGCTACCGTTCCGCCCTCGACGAACCAGGAAAGCAAAGTCTGCCGTTGGTTGGCGGTGTAAATCTCACCGTGTGACGGACGCGGACGCGGATTTTGGAGGAAATTCCGATGTTGGCTAAAAAGCAATGGATCTTGTTGATGGGTCTGGCTGTGGCGATGGCGTGGGCCACCGTTGCCGAGGCTCAATTGCGTATGCCGTTCCGCCAGGGTAGCCAGAAACAGGCTGCAGAAACCACTCAGCAGCTGACCCAGGAACACGGACCTTGGCTGATTATGTGTGCGTCTTTTACTGGCGAGCTGGGCACACAACAGGCACGTCAGCTGGCTGATGAATTGAATAGTACGCTGCGGGGCCACAATCTCCGCGCCTATCTGTATCAGCACCGGTTTGATCACTCGGAACTGGTCCAGGGTGCCAAATGGGCGCCGCCTGAGGATCGTGCCGGTTTGCCAGTACCCATGGAATTTCGAGCCGCCGCGAATGATTCTTATGATGAGATCGCGGTGGTGGTGGGAGATTTTGCCACCGTCGAAGATGCCTCGGCCCAAACAGTGCTGACACAAATCAAATCGTTCCGACCCCGCGCGCTGAACAACAACGACGTAGCGACGAACAATCAGGCGGAGGAACAACAGTTTCGCGCCGGGAACCGCGGTCCCCTGGCAGCGGCATTTCTGATGCCCAATCCGCTGCTACCGCCCGAGTTTTTTCACGCGAGAACCCTCGACAACGTCGTCTTGAAAATGAATCGTGGTCGCAATAATTTGCTCGATTGCCCAGGAAGATTCTCTGTGCGTGTCGCCACGTTTGGAGGCGAAAGGGTCTACAATGCCAGCCAAATTGAGCAACGCAAGCGCGAGCACGAGGCCCGCATACAATCCGGTGAGCCAATTACAGACAGTGAGCTGATTGACGCAATCCATAAGGCCAACGTATTGTGCCGGGCTCTTCGCAAAATGGGTGTAGAGGCATACGAATTTCACGATCACAACGAGAGTTACGTATGCGTGGGCAGTTTTGAATGGGCCACACGCAAGTTGGCCAATGGCAAGGATGAACTGAATCCGGAAGTCGTTCATGTGATCGAGGAATTCAAGGCGGAACAGGTGGCCACGCCTCAAGGCACCATGTTCCAGCCGCGAACCCTGTCGGCATTTCGCGATCACGGGATCTATTTCGATCGTCAACCCATGCCAGTTATCGTTCCGAAGATGAATGTAAGTACTCGCAGCGGTGGCATCCGTGGCTTTCTCGGCCGTCGTTAGGCGGTTGGCATCAGCGTGAGCTGAGTTTTTGAATCATTAGGCCGGCAATTTGCCGGTCTTTTTTTTTGTGAAAAAGGCAACCTGCCCGTTTTGCAAAAAAAATTGAGTACGTCTTTTGATTGATGCTTCCCCCCGCAAAAAATTCACCCGCTCTCCATTTTGCCGCTCAGCAGCGCTGATTCCATGGGTTAGAATCGATTCCAGTCGAACCTAGCTGTTTATTTTTTGGATTGTCAGGAGTCTGACTGTGCATGTCGTTCTACGTTGCCCTTGCGGCGCGAATCTCAAGGCTGACATCAAACATGTTGGCAAGGAAACCCAGTGTCCCAAATGCTCGACCAAGCTGATTGTGCCGGAGCCACCTGTGGCAGCAGCCAATCCTGAAGTCGTTGAATTGGAAGACCTGGGCATGAGCGCCCCGGCTCCCGCGGCATGGCAGGCTCCACAGGGCCAGGTCCCGCCCGCGCCGGTGCAGTATGGTCAGCCACCCGCGGCAAAGAAGCAGCCAAAGACCATTGCGGTTACCGGAGGTTCTCTCAAGTCATGGATCATTACCGGTGCGGTTGTCGGTGTCGCCGTTATCGGATTTGTGGGCTACCTGGGCTGGACCTACATGCAGGAACGCGGTGACGTCGCCGACACCATGAAGGACAAGCGGGATTTCGATACCAGTGGTGCCCGCCCCGTTCGTGACCAGGCAAGTTTCAAGAAGGAGGAAGTGCCGCCGGGTGAAGAGAACCCCTTCGACTCGGGTGAAAAGGATTTGATTGCTTCCTCGGAAGCCGGCACTCTGGAAGATCTGGAAATGGCCGACCTGGTCGAATTGGTGGAACCGTCCATTGTACGTATCAAGGTGGTAGGAGAAGGCGAAGGAGTTGGTAGCGGCTTCTTTGTGGGTAAGGACGGTTTGATCGTCACGAACTATCACGTGATTCAGGGAGCTCGCAAGGTAACGGTTTCCACCGCCGACGACAAAAAAACGGAAGCATTGGGTTTTCTGATTGCCGAACCAACACTGGACCTTGCCATCATTCAGATCGACCCGGCGGAGCTGGACGTAGTGCCAATCGCGGTGGCGTCAGGATTGCCCAGAAAAGGCGAGGAAGTAGCTGCATTCGGTGCGCCTCAGGGGTTCAGCTTTTCGGCAACCAACGGCACGATCAGTGGCATTCGCTCGGGACAGGAAGTCAAAAATGTGCTGCAGGAAATGAGTAGTATGAATGTTTACACCATGCTCGGTTACACCGTGGAAACCAAGTGGATTCAAACTACCGCCGCCATCTCGGGAGGCAACAGCGGAGGACCGCTGGTGAACATGCGCGGCGAAATGATCGGCGTTAACACGTGGACTCACCCTGGGGGCCAGAATCTGAATTTCTCATCCACGTATGAAAAGGTGGCCGACGTGTATGATCAACGCGACGGCAACATAAGGGAATGGTCTGACCTTCCCTCGGATCGTATTAGCAGCCAGCTTGGTCGCTAGAACAGCGAACGCCACCAACGCGTTAAACTACTGGCGGTGAATTACTGCCCTGAGCTTCCATACCGATGTGTGGGTACTGGTCCTTAACGACTCCACGATTCCCACTAGCAGATTGTCGAGTGAAAACGGCTCGTCGCTGGTCGCTAAAAAGCTGCAGTTTAACCAGCCCAGCTCCGCTGCGCCCTCGGCATAAATGTCGTAATCCAGTTCCAGAATACGCAGACCGAACGTACCCTCGCGATCAAGCATTTCGAGCAAGTCACCAAAGCCCTGGCCGTCACGGGCTGACATTTTGAGGACAGAGACCTCCGGGGGCAGCGGATTTGCTTCACATCGCCCGGCCAGTCGTTAGACTGACTCCGGAACGATCCTGTCGTCGTTCCATCGTTGCGCTGTTTTTTTTGAGCAGGTATGTATATGAAGCCTTTCGCCATAGCACTTATTGGTTTGCTGACCATTGTCTCGTCAACGCGCGGTCAGACAGCAGACGCAGTTTACACCAACGGCAAGATATACACGGTCAACGAAGCCCAACCATGGGCCGAAGCCGTCGCGATCAATGATGGCAAGTTCATCAAGGTTGGCTCGTCGGATGAGATAAAAGCCCTGATTGGCGACGAAACCGAGGTCGTCGATCTCAAGGGGGCCTTTGTTATGCCTGGCATTGGCGATTCACACATTCATCCCGCCTTGTTGATGCACAAGCGTGCCTTTTGTGCGCTCCCCGGCACATTCGAAGACCCGACCGAAGAGCAAATTCTCGACAAGTTAAAAGAGGCAATCGCTAATTACCCCAAGGATAGGGAGTGGTTCATCGGACACGGTTTCACGACCCCCGCGATGTCCAAAGAAACACTGACTCGGGAATTCCTCGACAAACTGATTCCCGATCGGCCTGCATGGATCGAGGATGAAAGCGGCCATACCGGGTGGTTCAACACCAAAGCGATGGAAGAGGCCGGAGTTGACAAGAGTTTCGTTGATACACCGGAAGAGTTCTTTAGTCGTACCGAAGATGGAGACCTCGCGGGTGTCGCTTATGAGGGTGCCATGAACCCGTTCCTGCGCGCCTTGCCTCCCTTCGATACCGAGATCAAGAAGATCGGCTTCATTCGGCTCATGGACGAAGCGCTGTCCAAGGGTATCACGGCCTTCGGGGACGCTTACGTGTTTGAAGAAGACCTCCGCCCCTGGTACGAGTTGAATTTTGCGGGCAGAATCCGCCAACATGTCGTACTCTACTTCAAGGGAAACCTGGGCACCGCCGAACTGACGCCCGTTGAGACGTTGGAAAAGTGGTGGAGCAGTTACCCACTTCCAGGGAGGAAGGGCGTAAAGCTGGGGATGGGTGGAGCTCTCGAATCCAGGTCGGAAGCCCTGGTGGACGGATATGCACCGGAGTCAAAGGCCACCGTTGACGACAGCATTCTGCCTGGAGATCAAGTCGATGAAACGCCCGAGAATACCGGCGGCAATGCCAGGCCCGTCATTTCGGCTGATCAATTCGCGAAATACATGGCGGAGCTGGACGCGGCCGGCTTCCAGGTCAAGGTTCACGCTATCGGCGATGGTGCCGTCCGCGCCACGATCGACGGTTATGAAGAAGTCATCAAAGCCAACGGCAATAATCGACACCGCCATCACATCGACCATTGCAGTCTCGTACATCCTGACGATTACCAACGATTAGTGGATCTGGATATCAGCATTACGCTTTGGTCGGTACTCAATGCCCCCGTGAAGTACAACATCGACAACATCAAGCCTGTCTTGAAGCCGGAAACGTGGAGTCGCATGTACGCGAATCGCGAACGGTGGGATGCGGGGATTCGGATGGTTCATCACACTGATGCGCCTGCTGCGGTCCTTTGGCCCTGGTGGGGCATGGAAGCTGCAATCACCCGTGCGATACCGGGCAAGCCAGAAGCCGGCAAGTTGGGCGAAGAGCACGCTCTCACCCTGGAAGAGGTAATCAAGGCCTACACAATCAACGTCGCCTGGTCACTACACTACGATGACGTTACGGGCACGATCGAAGAAGGCAAGTTTGCCGACATGATCATCCTCAACCACAACCTGTTCGAGATTCCTGTGACGGATATTCACAAGACCGAGGTACAGCAGACCATTTTCAAGGGCATGGTCGTCTACGATGCAAATCAAAACTCGGATGACGATTGAGCCGCCGCGAGCAAGGCGGGGTATCACGGCCAGACGCAGCAGCATCTTTGCAAGTTCCCTAACCAACAAGAGCAACCTATGAATAAGTCAGTCATCATCGGCCTCATTGCCGTAGCCGTTGCGTTAATCCCCGGGTGGACCATGGCTCAACAGGACCACCCTTTGGAATCCAGGATCACGGGCAC
>JBPCVB010000460.1:0-3123 GCA_051010855.1 Pirellulaceae bacterium
GTGGAGGCCGGTGAACGCGATATCGTAATTAAGGGTGACTCGGTTAACTTCCGCTTCGACAAGACCCAGGGCCGGGACTCCGGTGAGATCTACTGGGAAGTGCTGGGGGTGGTGCCGGGCACCGACAATCCCACGTTTGTGATGTTGAAGCTGCGCGATACGGCGTTTCCCGAAGACGAAATCGTGAGGCGTTTGGAAGCGATTCAGTAAACAAATCGTCGCGGGATTGCAGGTCGTTTCCGGTTGCGCGGACCGGAAAAGCCCGGTTGCCGGTCTGCAGGTTGTGTCTTACCATCGTCCGCAGTCTGGTTTTTGCCGATTGCCGGTCGGATCGGTGCAATCACAAACCGCGACCCTGAGGAAGCGGAAGTCCCGGAATCCGCTCCCTCACGGTCGCGGTTCTGCCTTTGATCGGCAAGCGTGTTCGTTTCGACTATCCACAAACAGTTGAAGATCCAATGCTTGTCGCCATTCCCCGCGAGCATTCCAGCGACGAAAATCGCGTCGCCGGAACGCCCCAATCCGTCAAAAAAATCAAGGCTCTCGGCTACGACGTTATCGTGGAAAGCGGTTGCGGTGAGCGGGCCAATTTTCCTGACGAGCAATATGAAGCTGCCGGTGCACGCGTGTCCAGTGACAGCAACGAACTGTGGCGGGCGGCCGACCTGATATTGTGCATCGATCCGCCTCCGGCCAGCGATCTTGATCGCATGAAGTCCGGCGCTGCGCTAATCGGATTCCTGTGGCCCTCCAAACATCCGGAGCTGCTGGAATCGCTGAAACAAAAAAACATCACGGCACTTTCGATGGATTGTGTGCCGCGGATTTCCCGCGCGCAGAAAATGGATGCGCTCAGCTCGATGGCCAACATTGCCGGCTATCGCGCGGTCATCGAGGCGGCCAACCGGTTTGGCAGTTTCTTTACCGGGCAGATCACGGCTGCCGGCAAGGTGCCGCCAGCGAAGGTGCTGGTCATTGGTGCTGGTGTGGCCGGATTGTCGGCGATCGGCACCGCCAAGGGACTGGGTGCCATTGTTCGCGCTTTCGATACGCGTCTGGCCGTCAAGGATCAAGTAAAGAGTATGGGAGCCGACTTCCTCGAACTGGATTTTGAGGAATCCGGTGAAGGCGCAGGCGGCTACGCCAAGGTGATGAGCGATGAATTCATCAAGGCCGAAATGGAACTGTTCGCTGATCAGGCCCGGGAAGTTGACATGATCGTCACTACGGCGCTGATTCCCGGCAAACCGGCGCCCAAATTGATTACCGCTGACATGGTTCGATCGATGAAACCGGGCAGCGTGATCGTTGACCTGGCGGCCGAGAACGGTGGAAATTGCGAACTGACACAGCACGGCCGGGTCGTCGAGGAAAACGACGTAACCATCGTGGGCTACAGCGACCTCCCCAGTCGATTGCCTACCCAATCATCGGTTTTGTACGGCAACAATGTGGTGAATTTGCTGTCGGATATGACTCCGGAAAAAGACGGACAACTGGTCGTCAACATGGATGACGAGGTCGTGCGCGGCACGTTGGTCACACACGATGGCGAAATTACCTGGCCGCCTCCGGCTATCGAACCAGCGCCGGTCCCAACGCCAAAACCGCAACCCGAAGTGGCCGCAGCTGCGGCAGCCGCTCAGGGGACGCCTCGGTCATTTTGGAAACGCTGGGGTACGACCATTGTTGTTGGTTTGATACTGGTGTCTTCACTGTTGTTCATCGGACGGTTTGCTCCAGCCTCCTTTATGTCGCACTTGACTGTGTTTGTACTGTCGGTGTTCGTGGGCTGGCAACTGATCTGGAATGTGACCCCGGCTCTGCACACACCGTTGATGAGTGTCACCAATGCGATCAGCGGCATCATTATTTTGGGCGCCATTTTGCAGATGAACGGTAACTTTTCGTTTGCCACCATTTGCGCCTTCATCGCTGTGTTGATCGCGATGATCAATGTGACTGGCGGATTCTACGTGACGCAACGCATGCTCGGCATGTTTCGCAAACAGGACTAGGCAATGCTATCGAAATGCTGGGTGCTGGCTCAGGCCACGCAAAACGAAACGGGTAGCGAAGCTGCCGGAACAGAGGGTGTACCGGCCACCGGGGAAGTCGTGGAAAGTCTCGGGCTGAGCGAATACCTGCTCTCATGGATGCCCAATATCCTGCCGCTGGCCTACCTGATTGCTGCCGTACTGTTCATTTTCAGTCTTGGTGGACTCAGTCAGCACGAAACCGCGCGACGCGGAAACGCTTTCGGGATCATCGGCATCGCGATTGCGATTCTGGCAACGTTGTTGTTCGGTGACATCCGCGGCGGCATGCCCGGCATTTGGGTGGCCTTGATTATAGGTGGTGGTATCGGATTGTATGTCGCTCAAAAAGTGCAAATGACATCCATGCCACAGCTGGTCGCCATCTTGCACAGTTTTGTCGGACTGGCCGCTGTGCTGGTCGGATTGAGTAACCAAATTTCGCCGGCGCATGCTCCGGCGCCTGACGAGGAGTTGATTCACAAGATTGAGGTTTTTCTCGGCGTATTCATCGGTGGAATTACCTTCACTGGTTCTGTTATTGCGTTTGGCAAGCTGGATGGACGTATTTCCAGCAAGCCGTTGATGTTGCCCGCTCGCCATTGGCTGAATCTTGCGTTGTTGATTCTGTGTCTGATATGCGGCTATCTGTTCATTAACGCGTCAACGCTGGGCTGGAGTCTGGTTCCCCTGTTCGCCATGACGTTGATTTCATTTGTGCTTGGAGCCCATATGGTGATGGCGATTGGCGGAGCGGATATGCCGGTCGTGGTTTCGATGTTGAACAGCTACAGCGGCTGGGCGGCTGCGGCAACCGGATTCATGCTGAAGAACGATCTGTTGATTGTGACTGGTGCACTGGTTGGCAGCAGCGGTGCGATTCTTAGTTACATGATGTGTGCTGCCATGAACCGTTCCTTCATTAGCGTGATCATGGGCGGATTCGGCAGCGATGGTGGAGTTCCGATTAGCGGCAGTGGCGGCGAAGACCTCACTTACCACGAAACACAGGCTGACGAAGTGGCTCAGTCACTGGCCGACTCGCAAGAAGTCATTATCGTGCCCGGTTACGGAATGGCCGTTGCCC
>JBPCVB010000461.1:0-3843 GCA_051010855.1 Pirellulaceae bacterium
TTCTGGCCGAACAGCACAACGCCGACGGCTCATTTGGATCCGATCGTTTGCTCAGCGGAAATGTTGCGGTCTGTGCACTCGCGGGGCTGGCTTTTCTCAGCGAAGGTAGCACGACTGATCGCGGAGACTATGCGGAACACATTCGGCGATGCATCGGCTATATCGAATCGCATGCCGATCCATCGGGCCTGCTGGACAACCCGGACTATCAAAGCTCGGGACCAATGTACGGTCATGGGTTCGGCACGTTGTTCCTGGCCGAGGTTTACGGCATGCCCGACACGGATCACCTGAAATCGATTCTGGAAAACGCGATCAGCCTGATTGTGCGTTCCCAAAACGATGAAGGTGGCTGGCGTTATCAACCGGTTCGCAAGGATGCTGATCTCTCCGTGACCGTGTGCCAGATGATGGCGTTGAGAGCCGTCCGCAATGCAGGTTTTCACGTGCCCGCCGACACGGTTGATCGTTGTATTGATTACGTACGCCGCTCGCAAAACCCGGACGGTGGTTTCGCCTATCAACTGGAGGGTTCCCGGGAAAGCGGGTTTGCCCGCACAGCGGCTGCAATCGTGACGTTAAACAGCGCGGGTGTTTACGAAGGCGATCAATTGCAGCGAGGGCTGACATGGATGATCACCGCCCGACCATCCCCCGACGACCTCGATGCCAGTTACTATTACTACGGCCACTACTATGCGGCCCAGGCCTTGTGGCAAGTCGGTGATGAACCGTTTCGCCGGTGGTATCCCTCGGTAAGCGACGAATTAACCAAACTGCAGACGCGTGCTGGCAGCTGGCCCAGTCGTTACTCGCCTGAGTACTCGACCGCCATGGCATTGATTGTGTTGCAGATCCCCAACAACCTGGTACCCATCTTTCAACGTTGAGATTTCATTTGCGAATACAGGCTGTAATAACGAACTCCGGGTGGGCGAGGCTCCGTTCGAGCCGCCCGAACGGCGCGTCCAGGCCACGGCTCGAGCGGAACGTCGCCCTGCCGACCGTCGTTGCGGTCGTCCTCGTCGCCCATTTGATAACTCCCCCCTTTTGCAAAGGGGGGTTGGGGGGGTTCCAAACACTGCATGGTGAGTCCCGCTCCGGACCAACAAGTACAGGGGTCCACGCACTGTGCCTGGCCGATCGTATCGAGCAACGACCGCTGCGGCTTGACGAAATGGATTTCGAGAACCAGGAATTGCGATTTCAAGTTCTCGACGACGAGGCTGGAGAGCCGCTAGTCGTTGCGATGGAGGACGTTCAAGGGTGGAACGGACCCATAACCGGACCCGTCGATCCGGTATGGATGTTGCGAGATGGTAGTCGGTTGACGGGCTATGTCAGTTCACTTGAAGCCGACGGTGCGCTGCTTGAAAGTCGACTTTGGCAACCGCTCACAGTGCCTCGAGAACTGATGCACGCGATCCTGTTGCGGTTGCCTGAAAACGCGAACCAACGCGACGAGTGGCTGAACCGATTGCAGCAACCACTGGATCGAGACCGCATCTGGACCCGCGACGGAGACTATGTTGACGGCACAGTAACGCGGATTGACACACGTGGCAGACTGACACTGGACATCGACGGTCGTGCGGTTGAGATCGCGCTGGGCAGCTTGACGGCTATCGGATTTGCGGGAACCGTTGCCCGGTTTCCTGACGAGCAGTGGGAGATCTCATTGCGTGACGGCTGCCGTCTGCGATCCAGAGCGCTATTGCTGACAGAAGAAGTGCTTCAGGTAAACACTGCCGGTCATCGATTCCGTTTCCTGCCGATCGAGGATCGAGTTGTCGCCAACGACATTTGCGGTTTACGAAAACACGATTCCGACCCGTTTTTTTTGACACAATTCACACCACTCAACTTCCAGCACCAGCCGCTGGTGGGCCGTACGCAGTCTTTGCAGATCAATCGTAATGCGGTCGGAGGTCGGATCACGCATGGCGGGACGCACTTTGAGTACGGATTGGGGATGCTCAGCAAATCGAGTGTTGTGTTTCGTCTGGAACAACCTTGCCAGGCCCTGCATTTTGGACTCGCCATCGACGAATCCAGTGGCGATCACGGAAGCGTTGTTTGTCGCGTACTGACGCTGGACAACAACCAGCAATGGCGTGACGCGTGGGTGAGTGACGAAATTCGGGGCGGTCAACCGCCCATCTTCCAATCCGTTTCATTGGACGGCGCCACAGCCATCGCCTTGACGGTGGACTACGGCGACCAGGCTGATGTTCTGGATCGTGTTAACTGGATCATGCCCGTACTGATTCGGCAATAGCATTCCTTTTTCTTCTTGCGTATTTGGTGAGTTGCTGCACACGACCCTGTCATCGTGTTTGCTGATGCAAGATTGCTGTTCTAGACTGGCGACGGCAAGGTTCACTTGATGCAAGGCACAATCCAATGATTCGAAGTACGCTCTTTATTGCTCTGTTAATCGTCGCTGGTCCGGCATGGTGTCAGGAGTCCGGGAACACGCCAGAAGAAATCACCGCTGTGCGAGTGGAAACACTTGCTGCGGAAGTCGATGGTGGATCTGGCGGCGTTGCTGTTGATGCGGACGGCAACGTCTACACCGCGGACTTTGGATCACAGCTCGGCCGGGGCGGCACGGGAGGTCACAGGGTCTATCGCATCACGCCGGACGGTGACGTGTCCTTGTTCTGCGAAGAGATGCGCGGCGCCTCGGGAAACTGCTTTGATGCCGAGGGCAATCTGTTTCAATCCAATATCGGCGGCAATAAGATCAGCCGCGTTGCACCCGATGGAACGGTGACGGATTTTTGCAGTGAAGGCTTGACCAATCCTGTGGGGATCATCATCGATGACGAGGGAACGCTGTTTGTAGGCAACTGCGGCAGCAGCTCCATTCAACGGATTACCGCTGATGGTGAATCGACCCAATTTGTAAAGAGCAACCTGTTGAAATGCCCCAACGGAATTACACGGGATGATGCGGGCAATCTGTACGTCGCCAATTTCTACAACGGGGACGTGGTCAAGATCACGCCGAACGCCGAAGCCAGCGTGCTGGCCACGCTACCCGGAAACAACAATGGCCATCTCACTTATCGTGGTGGATATCTGTATGTTGTGGCTCGCACAGCCAACCAGATTTACCGCGTGTCACTGGACGGCGACATGGAACTGTTCGCCGGATCGGGAACCCGTGGCAAGGATGACGGTGCTCCGGCCGAAGCCACTTTTTCGTTGCCCAATGATTTGGCTTTCAGCCCCGACGGTCAGTTTCTGTATGTCAACGAAGTAGGCCCGATCGAAGGCAATCCGCGGGTCCTGGCTCCGACCCGAGTACGTCGCATCGTGGTGAATCAGGAATAGACCTGAACAACCTTAACCTGAACGTCAACCTAAACCTTAACTCCCTCGAGCCGGCCGAGGGTTCGGGTTGATGTTGAAATTAAGGTTTATGTGCTGGATCAATAGCGGGTCGTTCGAATCAACACCGCCCGTGCCGCGGGAAGGGTGCCCGGAGGGCGGGTGAGGGCCAAAAGTCTCATGGCCAAAATAGTCAGCGCGCCGAATAGACGTTCGATTACGAGCACGAGCACGAGTAGGAACGCGATACTTCCCCGGATTGTGGCGTACCAAAAAATTTGAAAGACGGATCGGCGAGGCGACATACATAGGAGCACGGCGTTGCGATGACGCTGGCGTTTACGAAAAAGCAGTTCAGTTCAATCACGCTCCTGTAAAACACGAAAACAAATGACAAAGAAAATCTCAATAAAGACATTTTTAACCTGTTGCCTGCTAACCGCCGTCGGAGCCTTTTCATGCAGCGATGCCCGGGCCCAGGATTTTATGGGCGAGTATGGTCCCGCC
>JBPCVB010000462.1:0-7030 GCA_051010855.1 Pirellulaceae bacterium
ACACCTGGCCCAAAACCAGATGCAGCAAGGGTTATCCGAACGCGCTGAAGAAGCGCTCGATCACGCGTTGGCGTGTTTGCGAGCTGTCGATGAAACCTGGACCGGCCTGAACCCGCGAGCAACAGCCTTGCCCGATTCACCGATTACGGGTGTGCAGGAAGAGAGTCCTTCATACGCTGTTGCCTGCGATACCGCAAAAACAGGGGTGTTACTGGTTGGAGCCGAAAGTCGAAAACGATCCCGAATCTGCGATTCCCTTCGCGATGATCGCCTTGCCAACTTGATCATTGTTCAAAATGACGAGCAGGCAGCTCTCAAGTGGCTGGCAGAAACGCCGGATCAACCCGAGCTGATGCTGGTGTTCGTTCTGCACGAGACGGTCTGAACTACCCCGCGTAGGACAGTGACCATTTCATTGCAAAACGACTCAAGCGTGAAGCATTCTCAATGTTCAGTTTTTGCTTCAGGTTGCTGCGGTGCGTTTCGACGGTTTTCACACTCAAACCGAGCTGCTGGGCCATCTCGACCGTTGACCAGCCCTGACCGATCATCTCAAAGACCTGAAGCTCACGGTTAGACAAGCCTGCGATTGCTGCCTCGCCACCCAAAACATCAGACGCAGTCAGGCTGGTCACCAATGACTGAGCGACGGAATCGCTGACCACGATTTTGCCAGCCAGGATATCGCGCAATCCATTCAGTAGATGTCCGGGTTCTTCATGCTTGACAAAAAACCCTCGTGCACCTGCTGCCAAAGCACGTTCGGCATACACCGACTCGTCCAGCGCCGTGAGAACTACGACAGCGGCATGGGGGCACTGTTGGCACAACTGACCAAGGAAGTGGACGCCCGTTCCGGAAGGCCAACGCAATTCGGTAAGAATCAGGTTTGGTTGCGTTGATTTGGCCACGGACAAGGCGGAGTTTGTATCCCCGTCCTGGCCGATTACTTCAAACCCTGGCTCTCGGTCCAGCATCCATAGAACGCCAAGTCGCATGACTGGCTGGGGTTCGACCACCAGAATTGTTGCATGACTGTCGTTGTAGGACATCGCTTGCTTTAATGAAGAGATCAGGACAAAGAGCGCGATCCGGCAAACAACCAGGTATATCACGTACGAAGGGCGCGCTGCGTCGACGACAAATTTCTGGTCCTGCTGTGCGTGTAATAGTAAAACACACAAATGCAGGAAACAGCAGTTCCCGCCAGTCTCTTGATCATTGATTCCGCCACGCGGAATCGAAGGCTTTCGATTTCCGCCTGATCGACTCCTAGCTAGCGTTGCTGGTTCGCTGTCGCCGTTGCCAACCCAGTGCCGAAATCCCGATGACCATCATTAACGCCAGAAATGCGAACGAAGAGGGCTCAGGAATCGTCGCCGTGGGACAGTTACAATCCGCATCCCACACAGCGCACAGTTCGTCGCCCGGAAAATTTGTCTGGTCATACTGCATCAAGCGGCCCAACATGAACTCAAATTCGGCTTTGCGGGGCGACACGGCGTCATTGGCGGGCTGAAAGACCAGCAATGGGTCGGCAGCCGGCAGTGCCTGGACCAAGGCATCATTGTTTGTATTTTCCGTCTTTGCTTCGGCACCATTGACGATGTCTGCTGATGCGAAAGTGGTTGCGCCAGCTGAAACGACCAGACATGCGAGTAGTGCCAGCAGTGAGCTGCGCGATCCGCGTTGTGACAAAAACATGAGCCAATCCTTTAGCGTTCGTGGGTCGTGGGTCAGATGCGTCATGCCCTACAACGTAATCGATTGGCTTGCGCGCAACTTTCCAAAAAAGCGCCAAATTCCCGCAGGTTGGTATCTGGCACAAGCTGGCATGGGCGCAAGAAAACACGCCCGCGTGATTGCGTTTTTTGCAATCACACGAGCGTGAGCGCCGAATCTGTGCTGGCGAAGTTGGGAAAGCGTTAACGAATAATGTTCGTTAGCTCCTCAAGTACTTCGTCAGCCACCGTAATCGTCCGGGCATTGGCCGAGAATCCCCGTTGAGCGACGATCAACTGTGTAAACTCAAAAGCCACATCCACATTGGAGCCTTCCAGCTGACCGCCACGGATCGCTCCACGCCCGCCCGCAGCCGCTGCACCCAGTTCCACGTTACCGCTGTTCAATGATGCTTCGAAATACGAACTGCCGACGGCAATCAAACCCTGGGGATTGCGGAACAGGGCAATAGCCATCTGGGCGATGTCGAAACTTTCACCCGTGGACGAAATACCTTGCAGCACGCCATCAGAGTTGACCCGCACATTGATCAGCTTGCCCGGTTCCAGGCCGTCCTGCTCAATGGCCATGGTAAACGGTGAAGCGATCTGGATCAGGTTCGTCAGGTCTATGTCGAACGACTGGTCCTGCAGGATGTCGTCAAGGCGAACGGTCACCTGGACCAGACTGTTAGTCAGACCGCCGACGCCGACCAGCGTGCCATCGTCGCTGAATTCGATGCCGTCCACTGAACCATCGATCACGGTGCCGTCGCCGTCGGGCAGGCTGAAGTTGAGATTCCAGGTGTTCGTTCCTATTTTTTGGAATTCGTAACCCAGCGTGTGGGAGCCACCGCGAACATCAAAAATTTCCGATTCACCGGTTAGAATATCACCGTCACGACCGATGGTTGACGCCAGCATGCTGTGCGTATGCAGGTCCGTTTGTCCGACATTGCCGGCAGCGTCGTCGAACGCCAATGCGGTCATGGACGTGCCTGGTTCGTCACTGGTGATGACCAGATTTCCCGCAGCGTCCATCGATGCCACAGAACCCACCAAAACGTTGTTCAGTTCATTAACGACGTCGCCCAACATAGTGGTGCCGTCAGCGGCCATCGTTACGCTAAACGGACTGCCATCGTCGTTCGTACCGGTCAACTCGATTGCGTCACCTGCCTGGTAATCAACAAGGTTGGTGTCGACATCATTGAGCAGCGTGGTCAGAGTGGCCGCCACGCCGGCAACTTCAAAAGGATTTGCCGAGGTCAATATCTGGGCTTCCGGTCCGGCTGCACCCGCCTGCAAATTGCCGTGAAAGGCCACGCTGCCGGTCGGCACACCGAAAATCGTTTCGCCAAGCGGAATCCGAATCCGGTCATCACCCGGCACCTGGAACGACGGCCCTGTCAGGTTGTTCTCTCCGGTAGGACCGAAACGCTTGACCGGGAAACCGGTTGCCGGATCGATCAGGATCCCGGACTCATCCAGCGAAAACGCACCTGACCGTGTATATAGATCCTGATTTCCATCGGACACCACAAAGAACCCGTCACCTTGCAGCGCGAAATCCAGCGGCTGACCTGTCGCATTGAATCCGCCTTGTCCAAAATTTCTGGCGATCTGCCCGGTCTTGGTACCAGACCCGATTTGAATCGGATTCGTTCCACCGACTGAGACACCGTTACCATTGGTGGCCGGTGAAAGCAGTTCGTACATCAGGTCTGAAAACACGATCCGCTGCGATTTGTACCCCGTCGTGTTAATGTTGGCCAAATTGTTGGCAACCATGTCGAGTTGTCGCTGATGTGCGAGCAATCCGGAGACGCCAGTGTTAAGTGAGTTGGGCATGGTTTCCTGTTCTCTTTCCTGTTTCGATTGTCTGGAAGGTTGTTTGGCTGGCGAGGGGTTGCGGGGCCGAACTTGCAGCCGGGGCGATCATTCAACGGACGCGTGGACGCCCGTTACCTGATTGACCGGTACGGTGTTTTCACCGATGACGACATTGATTCGTCCGTCCTCCACAAACACGGCATCAACGTGACCTTGTCGTGGTTCGGTATCGCCGGGCAACAGAAAGCTGACGTTTTTGTCCACCAAATCAAATCCGCTGAGTACCTGCTGCGAGTACAGCACATCAGCGAACTGGACGTTGAGTTCATCAATCCCTTCGACGGTTGAAAACTGGGCCAGCTGAGCAATGAAGTTCTCCTGCTTAACCGGCTCAATGGGATCCTGGTTCTGCAATTGGGTTACCAGCAATGTCAGGAACTGGTCCTTCAGTTCGCCGGTGTCAATTCCTCCGGTAATTTGCATTTTGATTCTCCTGTTGGTGTAGTTGGGGCCGCCTCAAACGACCATGTCCAGCCCGTTCGCACTGGCATCTGACGATGACAGCGCATGTTTTGTTGTCTGTTCTGCCTCTTCCTGTGATGCGGCATCACCCGTCCGTTTACGTGCATCGGCGAATCGTTGCTGCTGATCGTCGTGATCGCGCTGGCCTGGTTCCTGATGAGACACTTCAACATCAAAAGATTGGTTGCTGCTGGATTCCAGTGATTGCATCAGCAAATCGACGTTCCGTTCGAGAATGGTGTGAGCAACCGCCAGATCGGCAACGATTCGGATCCGGGTAATGTCGTCACTGCGGCTGATCTCGACAGCCAGTGTTCCCAGTTCCCGTGGGTCCAGTTGAAATTGGACGCGCTGCGGCTGCGGCTGGCGGATTTCCGGCACCTGCCCAATCGACTCAATACTGTTCACGACCTGGCGAACGATTGATTCAGCCGGAGTACTCTCCGCCGGCGCGGCTACTCCAGGAGTTGATTGCAGGGCACGCACCGGTGAGTCGACCATCAGCGATTGTTCGCCTGGTGTAATTTCGGCAATGGCAACCGGCCCTGACGGATCAGGTGAACTGACGACCGGCAGGTCGAACGCCGCCGAGCTATTCTGCGCCGCTGCCGTTTCTGCAGGTGTTGCTACGAGCGAGTCGCTTGCAGAAGCTGTCGCCTGTCGCATTGTCTCGTCTACATGCAGGTCAGCCAGCTCATCGATTTGGTTCAAACCAGTGTGACGTTCAAACTTAACCTGCTCGGCAAATAGCGGGTTGTGTGACGGCTGCTGCGTCGCAGGCGCTAATGGTTGTGGTTCCTGTCCAGGCCCGGCGGCGATTGTCGACACCGCTGCGGTTGTTGACGCTGCTGCGATTCTTGACGCTGCTGCGTATGGTGACCTCTCCGATTGCCCTGTCAACAATTCGTTAATGGGCGCCGGGGTCTGCGTCTCGTTACGACTTGCCAGCGGTTCCGACCATTCCGGTGTTGGAAGGACTCGATGTGATGTGCGTTCCGATGGAACGATTGGCGTTGGTTCAACCGGCGCGGCTTCCACCTGCAATGAGCGGGCACTCTCCGAACCTGGAACCGGACTGGTCTGCAATCGGTTTGCCGCTGGCACATTGGGCCGGGCTACTGATTCGGTCTCGCCGCGTGAAGTGGGAGGGGCCGTTTCCAAAATGGCCGGGTCCACATGCACATTGTTTAATCGACTGATATCTGTCCAACGGGTGGTGAGCTCGCCTGTTGTCAGATGTTCAGTCGAAACACCTGAGAGAGTTGAACTTATCGTGTTTGCTGAAGGTTTGGGTGTTCCCGCGATCGCGGATGTTTGGTTGTTTGCGGGCACAATCGCCGGGGCAGGTTGTTGTGAGGCGAATTGTGTTTCGAAATTTGCCTGAATCAATGACCCATTCCCTGATTGCGATTGCGTGATCGCAATCGGGATGGGTTGGGAATTTGCTGGCCAACCACCGACCGGGCTGTCGTTTGCCAGTTGAGCAACAATCAATTCGGGCGAAGTGTTACTGATCGGCGACCCCGATTCCCGATTTCCAACTTGCGCGTTTGGAAACAAGGTTTCGTTGACGGCGTGCGGCGTCGGCGAAGGATTGTGGTCTCCTGGTACCGACTGAGCAGGTTGTGCGGCGTCAGAAATTCCGGTCAGCGTCGCCTTGCTGTCCAACTCCGCCGGTAGCTTGTTCTCGAAACGCTCGTCCAAAGCCAGTGCATCGGGAAGTGGCGTTTCGTGTGTGTCAACACGAGGCTGGATTGCAGAGAAACTCTGGCTAACAGAGTTCTGACTGCTTCCCAAATAGCCTGGTTTTTGATCGGGCTTCGGTTCGGTGATGACTTGCGACGGATCCGGCGGCGGCGCAACTTGTTTTTGCAGCGCACCGGGCGTGGCCAAGGGGCTCTCGATCGCCGCAAATTGCGACTGGGCCCCGCTGAGATTGTGGGTTATTGCCGATTGGGAATCGGGCAATACGGTCAAGGGCCGAGACGCGTTCAGTTGGGTTGTGGCGGGCTCAACACGATTTGGGTCAACAACAACCGGTGCCCTGACGTCAGCGAGGGAGCGTTGGAGCTGGCCGAAAAATGTCGAGACTGGCGAATCACTATTCACGCTAACGGGCGTATTCACCGTGGCCGATGCGTCGGCCACCAAGCTATCCGCTTGTTGCGCAGGTTGTTGCGCAGGTTGTGCGCCGCCGTTTGCAATCAGGAATACTGACATGTTCTGCGAATCCGTACCGCCGTCGTGAAATCTTCGTGGACGGGTGCAATAAGCAAACAACATGCCATCATCTGCTATCGCGTTTCAGAAGTGGCCGGATACTTGCGTGCAACTGTCAAGCTGTGCCGATTACGGTGTCGTTGCTATCGAGCGAGTAGTGCAACGCCGGATGAAAAGAGTCAGTGATGCGAAAAGCGACGTTGCTGCACGCGTGATGAGCAATCGCTACGCAGTGCGAACTCTGAAGTGCGTCTTTTGTGAGGCACTTTTTTCGTGGTCGAGGAAAACTTTTCCTGCCGCATTCAAGGGCGGAAAATCAGGTCACTTGCAGCGAGATTAATCCACGTTGGCGGTAAAGTCGAATCTTGTTGGAAAGCGTTCGCGTCGTGACACCGAGCACTTCCGCTACGGCCGTTTTGTTGCCATTGGCTCGATTCAGGTTCTCCAGAATCACGCGTCGTTCAATGTCTTCCATAGTGGATTCAAACATCCAGTCGGGCAGGGATTCGCGGTATTTTGGCGATTCCAGCTCGGGCAAATCGCATTCCCGAATCAGCTCTTCTTCGGCCACGATGCAGGCACTGAGGATCACGTTGCGTAGTTGGCGAACGTTTCCCGGCCAGGAATATTGGCAGAGGGTTCGCAGCGTTTTCCGGTCAAATCCTCGCAGAGCAAGACGCGATTCGCTTCGGTAATGATGCAGGAAATGATTGGCCAGTAGCGGAATATCCTCC
>JBPCVB010000463.1:0-4598 GCA_051010855.1 Pirellulaceae bacterium
GCCTGGGACTGGGCGGGTCACTATCACCCGCGCAGGAACGATTCGAAAATCCCACCAACGACACCAGTCTGAACAAGACCGGCGATGGTCTGGAACAAAACGGCGCAGCGGCGGAAGGCAACACCAATGGAGCCGTCAACCGGATTGAGGAGAAGGCCGCACGACGCTGGTACCCCGTCATCGACTACAGCCGCTGCACCAACTGCCTGGAATGTATCGACTTCTGCCTGTTTGGCGTGTATGGCGTCGATCGGATTGACACGATCCTCGTCGAACAACCGGACAATTGTCGCAAGGGTTGTCCGGCCTGCAGTCGTGTTTGCCCGGAAAACGCCATTATCTTTCCACAGCACAAGACACCTGCTATCGCCGGGTCTGCCGAACTGGGCGTGAGTCTGAAAATTGACTTGTCGCAGTTGTTTGGCGCTCCCGATGAAGGCAAGTCGGCCGAGGAAATTGCCGCGCAGGAACGGGACGAACAACTGATCCTGGCCGGCCGCAACACGGTAGGCATGCAGGGATTGGAGAAACGCCAGGCCGCGGCGGGAGCGAATCGTGACCGCGACGATCTTGATGATCTGGTAGACCAGCTGGACGAGCTGGATATCTAAACGGTCTAACCCTCTCCCCGAGGAGAGGTCGCAGATCCCGGCGCGACGGGGGTGGCTGGCTTTTGAAAAAGAAACCTCCAGATGGATAAGGGCCTGCATTCGCTGAGTCTTCCCCATATGCGATCGACAAGTACCTCCCCTGCTCCGAAAAGCTGCTTGCCGTGCCAACTGGTTGGCGTCACAATCGATTCCTGACTGATATGTCCAGATGGGGAATCAGGGTAATGCCCGGTTTGCTGTTGATACTGCGCCGACTGTTTGTCCTGTCAGCGTTGATGCTGCCGGGCACTTGCGATCTCGGCCAACTTGCCTCGGCACAGGAAGCGGGGGACCAACGAACATTTGAGAGGTTGACGGACAAACAGTACAGGGCGGCTTTCGCCGAGTTCTTGCCTCAAGGGTTTCGGCCTTCTTATCTTAAAGTCGAAGTGGTTGGGAACACGGACTATTACTCACTGGTCATGACCGTCCCCGAAACTCCAATTGATTGCCATGCCAATCATTTGCTGACACGGGAACAGTTCCAGTCACTCGACACGCAGTATCTGAATCGTGGATTCCGCCGCCTGGTACATCAGCGGTATGTGCTAAGTAACATCGAACGGCATGCCGTCGTCTGGATCCGTCCTTCATTAAGCAGACCGACAGGAATCATTTGGGACACCGCGGATGAAATCCCTGCCTCGGGAAAAACGAGCCGGTATCTGGAACCGATTGATCGCATGCTGTCCCAATTCATGTTCGATCACCAGGTTCCAGGCGCGACCATGGCCATATCGCGCAACGGACAGATCGTGTACCAGCGTGGATTCGGTTACCGACAACTTGAGAACGAACGGGTCATGGAGCCGGATACGCTGTTGCGCATTGCCAGTGTCTCCAAGCCCGTCACCGCTGCGGCCATAATGCAGCTGGTTGACCGAGGCCAGATGGAATTGGACCAACCGCTGTTTGCCGACCTGCACAAGCTGACCGCTGTAGAGTTCGATCCTCGTTGGCAAGCCATTACGCTGGATCACTTGCTGCGGCATCGCGCTGGCTGGGATCGTGTGGAGTCATTTGACCCGATGTTTCGACAGCACGTGATTGCACGGCACTTTCAGGTACAAATTCCGGTCGAACCGGAAATGATCATGCGCTACATGCTGGAACACCCGCTGCAGCATGATCCGGGCAGACAATTCGCCTACTCAAATTTTGGGTATAGCGTGCTGGGCCGGGCCATCGAAAGGGCCTCGGAAATGACTTATCAGCAATACGTCGTGGAAAACGTGTTTCGACCGTTGGGGATTCGAGGGGCAAGGGTGGGACGCACTCGATTTGATGAGCGGGATCGGAAGGAGTCATGCTATTACCCCCGTGATGGCCGATTTGCTGAACACAGTCGAATTGATGCGCAGGTGTTCGACGTTCCGGTACAGTACGGCGGCTGGTATCAGGAGTCACTCGATGCACATGGGGGATTGATTGCCACGGCAGCGGATCTGGTTCGCTTCGCCTCGTCATTTGACCAGCCCGACCAGTGCCCGATCATGTCCTCCGAGGCGGTGCGAGAGATGTTCTTGCCAGTGAATCTGGACGAAATCGAGTTGGACGAGCAAGGTATTCGACAGTTTTATGCATATGGCTGGCAAGTCGTGGCCCTCGACGATGGAGAGCGGTTTAATTGTTATCATATGGGCAGGCTGCCCGGCTCATCAGCGATTCTCGTGCGAAGACATGACGGCTTTAACTGGGCAGTGCTGTTCAATTCGGATAACTCCGCCGATGGACAAAGACTTGCCTCCAGGATCGATCCGCTGATTCATCAAGCCGTGGACGCCGTCACCCGCTGGCCGAACCGGAATCAACGATAACGTCATTCGCCCCGGCTTACTTGCATGACCATGGAAGTGAATCGCAACGGTTCGACCGCGGGCGTCCCGATTTCCACCAGTTCCCGGATCGATATGGCCCATTGCTCGTTGGGGTATGATCTCCAGCGTGGCGAACCGAGTTCCGGCGGACCCCAATCCACACTTTCCAGCTGGGCAATAAGTTGCTGCACCCGTTCCGCCTGCGGGGCGTTGTTCTGGGCACAAACCGATGCATTGGCCGCAAAAAAGATACTGGCGACCCACGCCACAACCTGGATGGAGCTTTTGACCATGCGGCAACCTGACCGGGAACAAGCCTGCAGAATGTCAAATCGGTGAAACAGCCCCAATCAATCCTTTATGGATCGGCTTCTGCCTTGAGCTTTTCGATCAGCGTCTGTGCTTCATCCATATCGATTCGGGAATCGTTGAATCGCACAACACCCTTCTGGTCGATGATCGTCATCCACGGTGTGCCGGGCGCATTAAACGTACCAAACGTATGGGAACGATTGGCTTCGCTGCCATCGTGTCCAATGGGAACTTCAAACCCCAGTTCCTCAAACCACTCCATGGCCTTCTCAGGCGTATTCTTGTCGAAATCGAAGAACGGCGTCTGGATCGCCAGGAAAGCTACATCCGGGTCTCCGCACCACACATCGTGCAATTCCTTGAATTGCGGCACACCGTAGCGGCGGCAGTACTCGCATTCGGTTTGAAACAACAGCATGCAAACAATCTTGCCACGCAAGTCTTCCAGCTTGACTTCGTCGTCGTGGTCCGTTGTCAGGCAATACCATCGATCGACTTCCAGCTCCGGAACAATCTCATTCAGGATGCCGAGTTTTTCTTCCTCGGCAACCGGTTGGCCGTCAGTACCGATTTCCATGTCGCCCTGAGTGGCCCGAATCAACTGCAAATCAAAAAACAGAAACTCGTCGCCCCGCTTTACTTCAATTCGCACTTGATCTCCGGGCGTCTTGTCATTGAGTGCAACGATCAGGTCGATGGGTTGAACAACGAACTTTTCGCCGACCGAAAGGATTTCGTCGCCGACCTCAATGCCCGCCCGATCAGCAGGACCGCCTTTGATCAGAACATTTACAACCGACGAAGAACCGGCGAACCGGACACCCGCCATCACACGGTTGGACTGCTGGGCGTACACTTCCGATGCAGCGAGAACCAGACACGAGAAAAGAGCGACGTAACCGCAGAGTCGAGAATATCCGGGCATCCGTTTTTCCATCAAACAGCAAATCAGTGAGTTCGCGTAAGGGAGTTCGCGTAATCTAGCCAGCCGTGGGCGATATTTAAATAGCTTTTGGACCTGACTGTATTCATCATCACCAATTAACCGGTCGAAAATGACAAATCGGCGCGATCAGGTCCCCAGTTGATGAAGTTGTGGCTCGTGGTCGGGAGTATCGCCAGATTTCCGATCATTGGCGTGCAGCCTGGGATCCTGCCACCGGTCCGGGTCAAAATGGGTGGTGTACATGCCGTATTCGTGAAAGGCAATTTTCTTGGCCAGCCGATATGCCCAACTGCGTTCAGGGACGGGTTCCAATTCCGGTGAGTACTGGGATGGATGCCGACCCGCTGCCTGCAATTCTTCCAGCGCCGACTGCCGCGCGGTTGTATCCTTTGCGTGATGGGCATCCACCAACTGGTTGATCAAGTCGGGTCGTTCCAGGGCAATGCAGCCTCTCGTTGAGCCAGCGGCGGTTTCGCGGAAATCACGCAGGAATTGTGACTCGTTAAAAGTGTCGGCGAGGGAGCGATCGTCGTGGATTGAGTCGGTGGCGAATTGGATGATAGGACACGGCTCGATGTCGCCCCACGGGTTGATGTGGTGGGTAAATCCTGTGGCCGCCGGGCACAGTGCCTTGCCGTCCGCGTCGTAGTACGCATCGATGACGATAATCGGTTTTTTGCAACGCATCTCCACCACGAACTTGCGGGCCTCGCGTTGTTGTTCGGGTGTGAGTGCCAGTTCGGGACACGCCTCGGGTCCCACAGGTCTGTAAATGTGGTACCAGGTGTACATCACACCCATGTCAATCAGCCGGTCGATCCACTTTTCGTTGAGCAGGTCTTCATAGTTCGACTGGCACAGGCTGGTGCACAC
>JBPCVB010000464.1:0-3946 GCA_051010855.1 Pirellulaceae bacterium
CTTGTCAAACCGCGTAGGCACATTCTGGCCGATCAGCATGCACATATATCCGCTGAAACCAAAGATGCTGTCGGGTAACAGTTTGCTCAACCAGATCGATGGTCCTGCTTGCTGGAATGCTTCGACAAAATCCGCCGCACAGGTCAGGTCGGTTTCCTTTTGGCAGTGTTTCCAGAATGGGGTGTCGCGATGGTGGTTGAACTTGTAGTGCACCGCCAGAAAAGCACAAATGTCATCCCACAGGGTTCGATACCTGCGATTTTGCAATTCCTGCATGGCCGGCACGATGCGGTTATTGCAGTCGACCAGAGACTGACACAATCCGCGAACCTGTTCGGCCACCATATGCAGGGCAGTTGCTTCCAGCGGCTCCACGAATCCGGATGCATTTCCAATCGCCGCCACATTGCCGACCCAGAATTTCTCATAACGGCCGCGTGGGAACTTGATCAGCCGCAAATCCGTGCCGATTTCCGGCGATCTGGCCATCAACTCATGGGCCGCCTGATCATCGGAGCAAAACTCGGACGAAAACACATAGCCACGGGTAATGTGATTTTCAAATTCAATCCGCCAGCTCCACCCGTGGTCCATGGTCGATGTGGTGGTGTACGGCAGGATTTCGCCATCTCGTTCGGCGCGGCCTGCCCATGCCCGATCGCAAAAAAGCTCGTCAGCATAGGAAACGAATGGAGCGCCCATCGTTTTCGACAGCAACAGCGAACGGAATCCGGTGCAATCGACAAACAGGTCCGCAGTCAGCCGCCTACCATCCTCAAGGTTAACACTGCTCACGTTACCCGAATTGTGCCGCTGAATATCGGCAACCGTTCCGTCAATCAGTTCGATGCCCTGTTCCACCGCTCGCTGTTCGAGGTACTTAACCAACAGCCGGGCATCGAGGTGATACCCGTAGTTCTGCGTCATGGTGTAGCGGCCTGAACGGCCGAAGCACGGCGACAATTGACGATCCATCAAACAAGCTTGCGTCGACGCGTGTGTGTCATCGTGCAAGCAATAGAAGGAGTCTATGCGGGACAACATCTGCCGGCGGTTGCCCATTTGGCCGTCAAAGGTGTAGTTAAAATGGGACCGTTCCGGATCGCCCCATTCAAACCGGATTCCCAGTTTCCAGCTCGGTTGAACCATCTCAAAAAATTCGCCCCGATCGATACCAAGATACTGGTGGACGAATCTCGGAAAGGCGATTGTCGTGGATTCTCCGACGCCAATGATGGGAATGGCGCTCGAATGCACCAGTGATACCTGAATACCCGGAACATGGTGTTTGAGGGCCAGTGCCGTCAAGAAGCCGGCCGACCCACCGCCCACGACCAGTACCTTGCTAACTTGGTCCATGGGCTAGTCCCCGGACTCTCCGGCCGCATGCCCCGCAACGTCCTGTGGATTGTTCATGCGATTGCGATACAAGTCCGTGCGTACCACCGATGCCATGTCTTCCGGTCTCGGTAACAAATCGGTACCCACGAACGACGCAACTCGCAGAGCGATGCGATCCGGGTTTTCCAGAATCTGGTGATAGTTAACCGCCATCACCTGAGCAGGCATTTTGGAAAGAAGATTCATGATCTCCTTGCGATGTCGTTTGAGACTTTTGCCCAGCGTCTCGGCATCGAGATCAGCACCCTCGGTACCCAGCCGCTGAATCATCTTTTGTTGCGAGGCAACAATTTCCTCAATCGGACGCGTTACAAAGATGATTTTGTAGTTGTGCTGACGCGGCAGACCGGGCAGCAACATGGAGATGACCTTGGTCGCCTTGCCTTCCGCCCGTTCCATCAGTTCTGGCCGGGCCTTGATCTGCTTGATTTCATCCCATTCCAGATAGCCCTCGGGATTGTCTTCATCGGCCGCGCGTTTGCCATCGGTCATGGGTTCCAGACCAGCAGCCTGCAACATTTGCATCATTAGCGACGTACCCGACCGCGGTAACCCTGAAACAACGATAAATTCTTTTCGTTCGGCCTGCTCCTGGCCGGCCTGGGCCTCCATTTTGGCGCGTCGCTCCTCGGCCTCCTTTTTCTCTCTCTCGGCCAATTCAACGTAGAACGGACGCAATCGTTCTGCCATAGCCATTACGCGTTTGCGAAATGCGTCAATCTGTTCGCTCGTTTCGACACTTGCCGACTGGCTGCTTAGGGCAAGCAAGCGTTCCGCCTCGGCGCGGTGTCGCTCGGCCAGTTCCGGGTAATCGCCCAGGCGGGCATACACCGCCGCCAGTCGCTTGTGCGCATTGATGTTTCCGGGCGCGTACCGCAATACGGCCTTGAACGCACCAACAGCTCGCTCGTATCGTTGGGTTTTGGCCAACGACATCCCGACCGCGTAGTGTGCTTGCATCAGGTGGTGTTCCAGTTCAACCGCTGACAGCGCGGCCTCGAGGGCCCGTTCATGTTGTCCCATGCGGTTTAGACAGCGGGCCAGGCCCAGCCAGGCCAGTGGATAATCTTCGTCGATCTCCAGCGCCTTCAGATAACACGTGCTGGCCCGCTCCCATTCCTGGAGCTTGAAATACGACATCCCGAGGATCATCCATCGGGACACCAGCGACAAACTGCCGGCAGCCGTGAAATCGAACTGATCAAGTTCGATCGATTCCAGATGTTGAACAGCCAGTTTCCAGTCACCGCGTGTTGCCGCCAGTTCTCCGCGGGCGATGGCTGCGTTGAACGAATCCGTTTCCTGGCCAGCAAAAACTGCGAGCTTCAGGGCCAACCCTTCTTCCTCCAGTCCAATCATGGCAAGGCACTTGGCAAGCGCCAATGTATAGTCGCGTCTCTCGGGATAATCCTTAACCAGCTTCTCAAGGATTTCCACCGCCGGTCCCACCTGCCCTCCATCGATCAACGCACGGGCCAGGTTCCAGTTCATTTCACGATAGGTGTCAGCAACTGCCTTGTCCTCGTCTTCACTCGGGGGATCGACATAACCGAGGGCGACAAACTGGTCGAGCAGTGCCTGAGACTCGTCATCCGACATTTTTGCACCACGGTCATGCATGCCGTCCGGATGCTCGCCGGATCGCTGCTCCCAACTTGGAATCATTTGCAGGTTGCCGGGCGACTGGAACGCCTCTGCCAAAGGCCGACCATCCATGTCGTGTCCAATTGGGAGATCGAACAACTGCAGGATGGTGGGTGTGATATCAAGCAGGTTGGCTCCGTGAATCAGCTCATCTTGCTGGAATTTCGGGCCCTGCATGAGGATCATCCCCTGATCGCGATGCCAGACGGCTGGTCCGGCCGGGATCGCCGGTGTTCCTGGCGGTCGCAGATGATCACTGTGGAAACCGTGATCCGAGCAGACAATGACATGCGTATCGGGTCCGGCCAGCTGAATCAGGCGAGCCAGCATGCGATCGTGCAACCGGCAAACATTGGGTATGACGTCCTTGAAGATGCGAAAGTCGTCATCCGATATGCCCGGCATCTGCGGCGGATGGTAATGCATAAAGCCGTGACAGAAATGGTCAATGCAGCCGTAGTAGACCGCCAAAAAATCCCAGTCTTCGTTTTCGAGAATATGGGTTGTTGCATTGTGTATCGAGAATGCTTCCGCCACCAGGTTGGCCAGCGCCATCACTCGGCGATCTTTCTCAATGTCCAGTTCGTGGATGTCCTTGGCGAACATCTGCAAAAGTTGACCCTCCAGTTCCGCAGGATGAAGTCGCAACTCCTCAAATAGATCGTGCAATGACTGGGGATGCACGATGTCCTTGCCCAGTTTCCAGGGCCTGTCCCATTTCTTGGGCATCGTTGAGTAGAGTTCGGAAATGCAGATGCCATTGATCTTTTCCGGAGGATGCGACGCGAACCAGTTGATTACGTGCGTTCGGTAGCCTTCCTGCGACAGCATGTTCCAGATGGCTTTGCAGATCCGCGATGTACTCAATGCCGGACTCACCGAATTGGTGTGTGTATTAACC
>JBPCVB010000465.1:0-13584 GCA_051010855.1 Pirellulaceae bacterium
GGAAAGGCTGCAGCGCCGAATAAACCGTGTCACGCTTGATCGCGAACAAGCCGACCTCGGCGTCCACAATCACGTTATCCATTTCGGTTCCGCCCAGGCCTTGCCAGTCCCAGATCACGTCTTCGATCGGGAACGGAATCTGCTGGCGGACCTCGTACTTGACGATTTCCGGCAGGGTGCGCGAGTCGACCGGTGGCGGCTTGAAGAATCGGGACAATCCGGATTGACCGGCAACGGTCATAGACACGAAATCGCCGCGCAGGTCATTGCGACTGAGGAACGTATCGAGGGCCTCGTTGACCAGCGACTCCTCGTCCGCATCGGGCAGGCTCAGGGCCTTGGGATACTCAATAAAGTCGTAAGAATCCGCGACGACGTTGCCGTCTTCGTCGATATGACAACGCAGGGCCTTCAGGGTGCTGACCCCGATATCAATCCCCCAAACACCTCGGGATTTTGCCATGGAATTTCCTATCACGTTGGTCGTGCGAACCGGTGGCCCGAACGAGGCCAAAAAAAGCCTGGTCGTACGAAACTTGCCAAACTAAATCTTAACCAGAAAACGACCGGGCGCAGTGCCTGCGCTATAGGGCCGATTTGTTCTGGTTTGCCTTTGACTGCGTTCTGGTCGTCGTCACAGGCGGGTTGGAAGTGATAGAATGGGACGACACCAGGCCTTGGCGGAATTACGCTGCCATCCCCAATTTATCGACAAAAACGGGCAATTGTCAACTTTAATGGCAGCTGACCGGAGCCGTTTCAGCGACGTCACATGGGTGCAAATGCGTAGGTGAACGCGACGCTTGGTGCCGGGTTTTGGACGCGGCCGACTTGGGGAAGTTCCCGTTTTTTTTCACTTTCCGAGTTCCGGTTGTGGGGCCTTCCTACCCCCTCATCCTGGCGGTGGCCTGTGGATTCCTGATGATCGTTACGAACCGACCTGATCGCCACATGCCGCGCCCCGGTAATCTACTTGCATGAATTCCCGATCCGATGAGCGCGACATTCTGCCTGGACTGCGGCGACTGGCGATGGCGGTCAACAGCCACGGCTGGGAGGATTTTCCATCGCAATTGGAGGGCGACGAGGCCGCAGAAATCCTCTCCTGCTGGACCGCCATGTGGCATCCGGTGCTGCTGCGTCATGCCCAGGCCATTCCAGCGTGGCAACGCATCGATGTGCTGCCCGAGGATACGGCTGGCTTGTTGTTAATCGTGCCGACATTTTCCAGTGCCCAGCTGACCGACGAGCTACGTAGCCGATTGCAGGATCTCGGCGGACGGTTATGGACCGGACGACCCGAACGGGACATTTTGCTGGAAGAACTGCTGGCCGAGTTTGGTGACCCGGGTCACCAATGCGATGAAACGATCACCCGTGATTTTCTGTCATTGGGATATTGTTACCTGCAAATCCAGTTGATGACCAGGCAGCTGCGTTACTCCAGCAGCCTCGATGAACAGCAATTCACAGACTCGGTTCGCAATGCGGTCCAGCTTGCATGGTCCGACGATCCCGCTTATCCGGATGCCATGCAATCCTGCTTCGATCAGTTGCTGGAAGAACGCAATCGCTACTATCCAACGACGGCCAACCTGATTGATTACGTCCTGTTGACCACCGGGACGCTGGGCCTGGGTTTGCAGCAAACGCTGCGGCAGGCACATGCGTGTTCACTGCAAATGTCCGGCGAAGTGATGGAGCATGTCTCCCAGCAACCGGATTTGCAGTCGCGAATCCGCCAGAAACTGGATGCCAAACAACTCTCGCTGGCTGGCGGCGAGTACCGGGAGCTGCCCGGAGCACTTCTCGCGACGTGGACCTGTGCGCGGCAATTCGAGCGGACCATGTCGCTATGGCAGCATTTAGCCGGGTCGATGGATGCCCCCGTTTACGCCCGACGCAGCTTCGGTTTACGCGCGGCGTTGCCAGGCTTGCTGGATCAATTCGGTTTTCGCCGGGCAGTACACAGCACGCTGGACGACGGTGTGTTTCCACAAACATCCGGCAATCATCTGCGCTGGGAGGGCGAAGACGGCACGACCATCGAGTCGCTGGTGGCCCCGCCGCTGCTGGCTACCGCACCCGAAACGTGGCTCAAACTGGGGATTCGCATCGGCGAAGTGATTGATATGAGTCATTACGCCACGCTGTTGCTGGTGCATTGGCCCGGGTCGGTTTGCCCCTGGCACGATGACACCATGCACAGCCTGAAATTCGGTGCGATCCTTGGCAACTTCATCACCCTCGACGAATACTTCGAAAACGCCAGCGACCCGGGATACAGCCACCGTTACCAGGCGGACGATTATCGTGGACCGTGGCTCAGGCAACTCGTTAGCGATGCCGCTGTTCGTCCCATTACACGTTTTGTTGAGTACTGGCGTGGTCAGGCTCAGGTCCAGGCGGCCTGTGGCTTGAGTGCAATGCAGCAAGCCCACGGCGGCTCACCCATCGGTGCTGAACAGATCCTGCAATGGCTCGATGAGGTCAGCCACGTAACTGAAACCGGTGCTTCAAATCAGTTGCCCGGACTCGGCGAATTGATCGATGCGGATGGCTGGCAGATCACAACCGGATCGGATCCGCAAGATTCCCGGTCCGGAATTCTGGTCATCAATCCGTTTTCGTTTCCGCGGAGACACCGCCTTGAATTTCCAGACAACACGATCGATACCAGTCATCCGTCGGTGGTAGCGGCGGATGCGGGAAGTGTAATCGTTGATTTACCACCAATGGGTTACGTGCATCTTAAATCTAACGTGGAACGGACTCGGCGGGGTCGAGCGGCAAAAAAGGTTGCTGCGATGGCTGAAGATGTATTCTTGCGAAATGAATTCTTCGAGGTCGAGGTGGACGAAGCCACGGGAGGCATCGGAGCCATCAAGTTTTACGGGCAACGCGGAAATCTTATGGGTCAACAGCTGGCTCTACGTTCGGTGGGCAGCCGTGCATCGAGAAGCGGATCACGTGATGTTGGTTATTCGCGCATGGTGGCCGATGAAGTTAGTGTTACGCAGGTATCCGGAACGCATGGCCAGATCACCAGTCGTGGTTGTCTGCGGATGAATGATCGTGACATTGCCAGGTTTATTCAAACCACCACCGCTGAGCGTGGCAATCCGGTGGTCCACATTGAAATCGAGCTGCAAAACACAACACCGGTCGCCGGCGATCCCTGGCAGGACTACTGGTGTTGCCGGTTTGCCTGGGAAAATGAATCGACTCGTCTGTTCACGTGGCAGAATGAATCGCGTCATCCGGTGAATCGCCAACGTATACATGCACCATTGGCCGTTGATCTGGAACATGGGCAGTTCCGGACGACGATCCTGACCGGCGGCCTGCCGTTTCACCAGCGAGCAGGCTACCGGCAGCTGGACACGGTGCTGAAGGTTGCTGGCGAACCGTGCAACCGGTTTTCACTGGGCCTGGGTGTTAATCTGGAAAGGCCGCTGTCCGCGGCGATTGGCCTGCTCAATGATCCGGTCGTACTGACCGATTGCTCAGCGGATTTGCCCATCGATCATGCTTGGCTTTTTCATCTCAACTGCAAGAATGTGCTGGCTTTGTACTGGTTGCCGACCACGGACTCCGAATCGGGTGCCAAGGGAGTGCGGGTATTATTAAAGGAAACCGAAGGGCGCCCGGCTGCCTTGCAGGTACGTTGCTTCCGGGCCTTGCGTCAGGCCTTTGTAAGAAATCTGGCTGGCCAGCGTCAGCAAACTCTGGCTACCGACGAGCAGGGATTGCGTCTGGAAATGGCCAGTCACGAAATGGTCGAGATTGAGTTATTCTGGTAGTTAATGATTGTCACGATTGATGGACCCGCCGGTGCCGGCAAGAGTTCGGCAGCTCGCGAACTGGCCCAACGTCTGGGTTTCCAGTTCCTGGATACCGGTGCCATGTACCGGGCCATGGCCTGGGCGATATTGAACCGCGGAGTCGATCCGGAAGATCATCAGGCCGTGCTCGCGGCATTGCCGGACATCAAAATCGATATGTCGGATGATCAGGTATTGGTCGACGGACGCAACGTAACGCAAAAATTGCGATCGGCGGAAGTTTCGCAACACGCCTCGATTGTGGCGGCCATTCCCGAAGTTCGCGAAGTCCTCGTCAAATTGCAGCGGACGATCGCTGCGACCGGCGATTTTGTTTGCGAAGGCCGTGATCAGGGCACAGTCGCCTTTCCGGATGCCGAATGCAAGTTGTTTCTAACCGCGGCACCGGAGGTCCGTGCGCAGCGTCGCTGGCAGGAGATGCAGGCGAGCGATCCGAATGTGCAGCTGGACAATGTGATCGCAGAACAGAAAATTCGTGACTTGCGTGACGAGACACGCCTCACGGGTCGGCTTGTGAAAGCCGACGACGCCATCGAGGTTCGTGTTGACAATCTGTCACTGGACGAGGTTGCCCGGCGGCTGGAACAACTGGCCAGACAAAAACTGGCGGCGTCTGCAACTGGTCAGGCCAGTGGATCGGGATAGAAAGGAATGGCCAAAGGCACACCATGTTAATGAACCAGTCCACCGATTCAAAAATGCGACCTTGGTCACAGCGCGCCAGCTATACCGTGATGCGACAGGTATTTCGGCTGATGGGCATCTTCGTCCTGGGTGTGCGCGGTTTTGGGCGAGAGAATTTTCCCGATAACGGGGGGGCCCTGGTTTGCGCCAATCACCAGAGCAACCTCGATCCGCCCTTGGTGGGCATGTTGAGCAATCGTCGCATGAATTACCTGGCCAAAAAATCGTTGTTTACGAAACAACCGCTCAAATGGGTGATCGAACATCTGGATGCAATTCCCATTGACCGCAATGGCATGGGATTGGGCGGCATCAAGGAAACGATTCGGCGCTTGCGTCGCGGTGAACAGGTTCTGATCTTTCCCGAAGGACAACGCACGTTCGATGGCGAGATGGTTCCCTTAATGCCCGGATTCTGCGCGTTGGCGCGACGCACCGGAGTCCCATTGGTTCCAGTCGGTTTTGACGGCGCATTTCAGTCGTGGCCGCGTGGAACCATGATTCCCAAACCTTCACGAATCTGGATGGTGGTCGGCAAACCGATTACCGAGGAGGACTACCAGTCGATTACGGATGAGGAATTGCAGCAATTGCTGGATGACCGAATTCGTGATTGTTTTGAACAGGCTCGTGCCCATCGGCTGCGCAGCAATCGTCGCTAACCTGCAGTGCCACGGCTTTACACCGACCACCCCCGTGATTTCCGCGCTACTTTCGTGTTTTGTCGCACGAAAAACACCCGAAACTGTACGCCGTCGGCAACGTTTAATAGAATTCATTGAGCGACGGCTCTTCTCCATTGCCTCCAGTTTTCAGGGAACAGGCTATTAAAGGAATTCGCCATATTTTCGGTTGCAGATTGCCCGTGCGCGCTGTCTGCGCGCGGTGGCTTCCAATTCTGCTGTTGTCGACATGCCTGGTAAGCGAGTGCTACGCGCAGGAATACGACAAGGCCCAAATGCTATTTTTCTCGGGCGAGTACCAGCAATGTCTGGATGAAGTCGAATTTGCGCTGGGCAGCGGTGATGAAGAGGAAAAGTGGCATCTGCTGAACATTGACTGCCTGATGAACATGGGTCAGTACGACAAGGCCCGCGAAGCCCTTGAAGAAGGGCTGCTGGTCAATCCCAACAGCATTCGTTTGCGTCTCGCCGGATATGAGGTTTGGAAATACAACAACAACCTGTCGCGTGGCAAGGAGCTGCTGGTCGAATTCGACGATCTGGTGCAGTACCGGCGGTGGCGTTATCGCGACGCGCTTAACCAGGTGGTGCAGGGACAATACTTGCTGGAAATGCGTGCCGACGCGCGCGAAGTTCTCGATCGGTTTTTGCTTCCGGTTACCCAAAATTCGCCGAATGTGGCCGAAGCCTGGCTGGCCATTGGCGAATTGGGCCTGGCCAAACATGACTATGCGCTGGCCGCCGAGCACTTTGACCGGGCGACGCAACTGGAACCCGAAAACCCTGCAGGGTTTCTGGGGCTGGCCCAGGCATGGCGACCCAGCGATCTGGAGAAAAGCTCTGAGGCACTCAATGCCTCCATGGCCCTGAATCCAAACTACATTCCGGGGCTGCTTTATCTGGTCAATGATCGGATTGATTCAGAACGCTACAACGACGCGCTGGCTTTCATCGAACGGATTCACGCCATCAACCCCCGGCATCCTGAAGCCTGGGCGTATCGCGCCGTCGTGGCTCACCTGCTGAACGTGCCAGATGAAGAAACCACCAGCCGTGAACAGGCGTTTGCTGCCTGGGAAGGCAACCCGCACATCGACCACCTGATCGGCAGGAAACTGTCCCAGAAATACCGGTTTGCCGAAGGCGCTCGGCTGCAACGGCGTGCCCTGACGTACGATACGACGTATTTGCCGGCCAAGTTACAATTGGCCAACGACCTGTTGCGGCTGGGCAATGATGAACAACCTTGGCGACTGGCCGATGAAGTCTATGCAGACGACGGATACAACGTGGTCGCCTACAACCTCGTGACACTTGGCAACGACCTGGATGATTTCGCGGTGTTACAGAGAGACGGTTTCATCTTGCGTATGGAACCCCACGAGGCCAGCGTTTATGGGACTGAGGTTCTGGACTTGTTGGTGGCGGCTCGCAGCGAGCTGAGCAGCAAGTACGACGTGCAAGTTGCCGAGCCGATTTTTGTCGAAATCTTTCCGAAGCAAAAGGACTTTGCCATTCGCACATTCGGTTTGCCCGGCGGCGCCGGATATCTGGGCGTGTGTTTTGGCCGGGTCATCACAATGAACAGCCCGGCAACCCAAAGCCGCACCGGCAGCAACTGGAAAGCCGTGCTTTGGCACGAGTTTTGTCATGTCGTGACTCTGCAAAAAACCTCCAACAAGATGCCTCGCTGGTTAAGCGAGGGGATTTCCGTTTACGAGGAATCGCAACGCGACCCGGCCTGGGGCCAGTCGATGACTCCGGAGTATCGCGAAATGATCCTCGGCGACGACCTGACCCCGGTCAGTGAACTAAGTGGCGTGTTCCTAAAACCTGATTCCGGACAGCATTTGCAATTTGCCTATTACGAATCCTCGCTGGTTGTTGAGTACCTGATCGAAAAATACGGCGTCGACACGCTGAAACGCATCCTCGATGACTTGCAAATGGGCATGCCGATCAACGACACGCTGGGACGCTACACCGGGGATGTGAAGTTGCTGGACAAGGAGTTTGCCGACTACGCACGCCAGCGTGCCCGTGATCTGGCACCGTTGGCCGATTGGGAGCAACCCGAATTGCCGGCCAGTGCCACGCTTGAACAATGGCAGCAGTGGAATGACGATCACCCCGATAACTTCTACGGTCTCAAGGCGGTCGCCACGTTGCTGGTGCGCGAGCAAAAATGGGATGAGGCCGAATCCGTTTTGCAACGACTGCTCGAGGTGTTTCCGGATTATCGAGGCAGCGACAACGCCTACTCACTGCTGGCAGTCGTCGCACGAGGTCGCGGTGATACGGATCGTGAAATTGAAATGTTGCAGAAATCGGCCGACCTGCAGTCTGGCGCGATCGATGTTTATCAACGAGTGGCTAGTCTGGCGTCGGAACGTGAGGACTGGACCGATGTGATTCGTCAGGCGGGCCGATTGTTGGCGGTTAATCCACTAGTGCCCGGCCCGCATCGATTGCTGGCTCATGCCGCTGAGCAAACAGGTGATCATGTGTCTGCCGTCAAATCGCTGCAGGCATTGACTCAGCTGGACCCTATCGATCCGGCAGAAACATATTTTCGGTATGCACAGGCACTGTACAGGAACGGCCAGACTGAAATGGCCAGGCGTCAGGTGCTAAAATGTCTGGAAGAAGCGCCGCGATACCGCGAGGCTCATCAATTGCTGCTGGAGCTAAAGGCCGCGGATAAGGAAATATCCGCTGGTCAGGAACCAAACGAGGGAATCCGTGAATAAGACTGCTGTCTGGATGCTGACTGGCCTGTTGCTGATCGCCGCAGGCGTTGTTGTAGCGCAGGAGATTCAGGATATCTTCGACAATCGCCGTTCGCGCGGTTATCGCGGATATCGATCGAGGACCATCAATACAAACCTGCGGCCGATGTGGCAGGAAAACACCGAGTTTCGCAAGGACGTGTTTACTTTTGCCCGTGTGCAATACACCTCGTCGGGTCAGCAATGGGGCCAGCCCCAATGGTCGGTGGACTATCCCGACAGCGATATGAACCTGTCGTATCGACTCAAGGAACTGACTTCACTGGAAGTCAATCCGGTGCCAGTGATCGTGCGTTTCGATCAGCCGGAGGTCTTCGATTATCCGTTTGTCTATCTGATCGAACCGGGGTTAATGAGTTTGACGGTTGCCGAGATCGAGGGATTTCGCCAATACATCGAGCGTGGCGGGTTCGTCATGGTGGATGATTTTTGGGGCGAGCGGGAATGGCGGGTATTTGCCAATGAAATGAAAAGGGTCTTTCCGGATCGGGAGATCATTGACGTGCCCCTGGACCATGAGATCTTCAATTTGGTCTATCAGATCAGCGAAAAACCGCAGATCCCCAGCATCGGTCACTTTCGCATGGGCTACTCGTCGGATCGCTGGGACGCCGATCACGCCAACTACCGCGCCATCCTCGACGACGATGGTCGCATCGCGATCATCATCTGTCACAACACGGATCTGGGTGACGGCTGGGAACGCGAAGGGGAGGACACGCGGTATTTTGATCTCTATTCCGAGAAGTTCGCCTACCCATTGGGCATCAACATCGTGATGTACGCCATGACCCACTGACCATGCGGTCTGCATGCGCCGCGCCCTGCCGCTTTCGAATCATTCAATAAAAAAGTCACTACCTCAATTTTGGAGACCCTGAGTGTCGAGCAGCCTCGAACAATATCAACTGGAAGAAGAAACGGTTAACCAGCTACGGGCCAGTCGCGACAAGATCCGCGAACAACTGGAAAAGGTGATCGTGGGGCAGGATACGGTCATCGAGCAGCTGCTGATCAGTCTGTTTGCCGGCGGTCATTGCCTGATCACCGGCGCACCTGGTTTGGCCAAGACCCTGCTGGTGCAGTCGATTTCGGAAATCTTCGATCTGAAGTTTCAACGAATCCAGTTCACACCGGATCTAATGCCGGCGGACATCACCGGCACCGAGATTCTTGAAGAAACGTCCGATGGCCATCGGCACCTGCAATTCGTCAAGGGTCCGGTATTTGCCAACGTGATTCTGGCTGACGAAATCAATCGCACGCCACCCAAAACCCAATCGGCGTTGCTGGAAGCCATGCAGGAGCATCAGGTAACGGCAGCCGGTGTACGTTATCCGCTGGAAGAACCGTTTTTTGTGCTGGCGACCCAGAATCCGATCGAAATGGAGGGTACCTACCCGTTGCCCGAGGCCCAGCTCGATCGATTCATGTTCAACGTCAATATCGACTATCTGCCCGAGGATGATGAAGTTGCTGTGGTCCAGCGCACCACGGCCTCACGGCCCGAGCCTATTGAGAAGCTGTATACCGGCGAAGACGTTTTGCGTTTTCACGATGTCGTGCGACGTGTCCCGGTGGCCGAACCGCTGGTGCGTTACGCGGTGAAGTTGGCAGCGGCCAGTCGCCCCGGTCGCGAGGAGGCGCCTGATTTTGTGAACCAGTGGGTTAGCTGGGGTGCCGGATTGAGGGCCGGACAGTATCTGATCCTGGGGGCCAAGGCACGGGCCGTTTTGGCGGGACGTCCCAATGTCAGTCGCGAAGACATCGATGCGCTGGTCCATCCCGTGATGCGACACCGTGTGTTGCTGAGCTACCGCGCTGAAGCCGAGGCCATTTCGGTTGACGACGTTATTTCCCGAATTGTGAATCATGTAGGCAGCTGATCCTTCCCGGAATTGGTTCGCCGGAATTTTTGTTCCCCGGAATTTGTTCCCCGAAATTGTTCCCCGAAATTGTTCCCCTTAATCGCCACTTTGACATGCCGAACCTGAAACGCCTTTTTCGTCCATCTTCAGATTCGCCCGCAGCCATTGCGGGTGATGTCAAAGGACGTGTTGGTGGCAAGTCGGCGGTTTCAGTTGATCCGCAGGCACTGATGAAAATCAAGAGCCTCGAGTTGCGGGCACGTGTCGTTGTGGACGGTTTTATGGCCGGGATACACCGCAGTCCGTGGCACGGATTCTCGGTCGAATTCACCGACTACCGCCAATATTCGCCGGGCGACGACGTGCGTTATCTGGACTGGAAATTGTTTGCGCGGCAGGATCGTTACTACATCAAGCGGTTTGAGGACGAAACCAATTTGCGTTGTTACCTCGTTGCTGACCTTAGTCGCTCGATGGAGTTTGGCACGACTGGTTATACCAAGGCCGAATACTCACGCACGACGCTGGCCACACTGGGCTATTTTCTCAGTCTGCAACGCGACGCAGTGGGATTGCTGACGTTCGACGAATCTATCGGCGAATACCTGCCGCCGCGTTACCGGCCCGGTCACCTGAGACGGTTGATGCTGGGCCTCGACCGGGCGACTTCCGGTCGTCGGACGGATATCGAGCCGCCGCTGGAACAGATCACGCGTTTGGCAACACGACGTGGTCTGGTCGTGCTGGCTTCCGACATGTTGGCTCCTGTTGAAGGGCTGGGACGCCAGCTGGGCTATCTGCGATCGCAGGGTCACGAAGTCATTGTGATGCGCGTACTCGATCCGGCTGAACTCGCATTCGATTTCGAAGATCCCAAGATCTTTGAAGACATGGAAAGCGGTCGGCGGTTGTTCGTGGATCCAGAGGCGATTCGCCGCACGTATCTGCAGAACTTTCAGCAGCACGCGGCGGCGCTGGATGAAATCTGCCGCCAGGAAGGCGTCGACTTGTTGACGCTAATGACCAACAAGCCGCTGGACGAAGCGTTGCTGGAGTTCGTGCGTTTGCGTTCGCAATATCGCGTGCGTGGCCAGCGGCGAAGTGGCGCGGGTTCAGGGTGGTCACGCACGGGGGGGCGTCCATGAGTTTTCTCACATGGATTTTTGCCCTGGGCGCCGCGGGAATCATCTTTCCCTTGCTGTTCCACCTGATCAGGCCCACACCCAGGGGATCGCTGACGTTCAGCTCGTTGATGTTTTTGCGTCAGTCGCCACCCAGAATTTCGCGTCGCAGTCGCCTGGATAACTGGCTGCTGTTGTTGTTGCGATGTCTGATTATCCTGCTGATAGTAGCAGCTTTTATGCGGCCGTACTTTCGCACCGGCGGCGCGATTTTTACCAGCGATTTGCCGGGCAAACGTATGGCAATCCTGATTGACACCAGCGCGAGTATGCAACGCGATGGCTTGTGGCGACAGGTCCAGGACCGTTTGAACGAAACACTCAATGACCTCGAACCCGGTGATGAAGTTGCGTTGTTCTCTTTTGACCGCACGACACGCGCTGAAGTCGGCTTTCCTGAAGAAAGAACGATCGATCTGGCAAGTCGCATCCGCCTGATTCGCAATCAATTCGCCACGCTGGAACCTGGATACGCTGCGACTGATCTTGGCGGTGCACTGGTGACCTGTGCCGACATCGTCACCGAGCTCGATGATCGCAGCCGCTCGGAAATCGGACTGCAAATTGTGCTGATCAGTGACATGCAAGCCGGTGGCCAACTGGGCGCCTTGCAAACCTATGGCTGGCCCGAGGACGTGCGTGTCGATGTCCGGCCGGTCAGGGCGGCTGCGGCAACCAATGCGACAGCTCGTGTTTTGCCTGATGAGGCAACGCGCATGCTGGATGATTCAGGACGGCGGGTGCGGGTGACAAATGCTGCCGATTCGGGTCGCGAGCAATTCCGGGTTGCCTGGTCCGATGATGGTGGCGGTGTGGATGAGGAAACCCGCACGTCATTTTATGTCCCGCCTGGCAGCAGCCAGGTGTTGCGTGTTCCCCCGTCCGAATCACTTTCCGCCAGTCGTCTGATATTGACGGGTGATGATGCGAAGTTTGACAACGAGTTTTTTGTCGTGCCGAAACAGGCTCGGCAAATTCCCATCGCATGGTTTGGCAACGACAAAGCCGATGATCCGCGTTCCGCCTTATACTTCCTGAAACGGCTGCTGCCTGAATCACGCAACCTTGTAGTGACACTCGATGAATACTCCGTCAGCGAGCCGGGTAACTGGAATAATGACCTGATTCCCCAACTGGTAATCGTAACGGATGGGGTCTCGTCGGCTGTGGCCGAACAACTCCGCAGTTACGTTGCGACAGGAGGACTGTTGCTGGCCGTGGTTACCGACCCGGAGGTCCTCGCGTCTCTGCAAAATCTTTTGGGACCGGTTGCCGGTGTCGACGCGTCAAGGGAGGACGACGATTATCTGATGTTGTCGGGCATCGATTTTTCCCATCCGCTGTTCTCGCCCCTGTCCGGTCCGCGATTCAATGACTTTACCAAAGTGCGTTTCTGGAATCACTTGCCATTGTCCGTCGACGAGGATAACAGCACATCGATCATCGCCCGTTTTGACAACAATGAGCCAGCAATTTGGCAACATACGATCGAAGAGGGACAGGTCCTGGGATTTGCCAGTTCGTGGAGACCGGCCGATAGTCAGCTCGCCAGATCCTCAAAATTCGTGCCCCTGATCACAAATATTTTGGGCATGGGAACCACCCGTCTGGAATCGATGGACGCCTGTATCGTAGGGCAAAGCATCGAATTACCCGAGACGAATCGACCGTGGCAGGTCCAACGGCCTGACGGCAGAGATGCCCAGGTCGCCGGAATGGAAACAGGACCTGATTTGTTTGACCGCCCGGGCATCTATAATTTCCGCAGTGGCAACACCGAGTTTGACGTGGTGGTGAATCTGGAAGCTGCCGAAAGTCAAACTGCCGCAATCCCTGGCGAGAACCTCGAAGCCTTTGACGTTCTTGTGGGAACGCAGCCAACGCGTGAGGAGATCGCCGGCAACATGCAAAAGATGAAGGATGCCCAACTCGAGAGTCGCCAGCGGATCTGGAAATGGCTGCTGGTCGCGGCACTCGGCCTGCTTATTCTGGAAACGTTGCTGGCCGGGCGACGATTCGAAACGTCATTCGTTAGCGAGGCAACGACGGCATAATGGACTCAACACTTTATCACCGTCTGTCACCCATCAATCGACGGGTTCAGCTACGCAAATTGTTCGTGACTCTTGCGACGATCTGGTTTCTGGCTGCCGCGGCGGGCATGGCATTTTGGTGGTTGAATGCCACGGGAGTCTGGTACTCCTTTTGGACGTTGCCAGTCCTGTTGATGGGCGCTTTTGCCGCGACGCTGTGGGGATTCTGGTTCTCGCTGCGAGAAGACGAGGATTTCCACGAAACGGCAATTCGCATTGAACACCGGTTTCCCGAGCTCGATTCCTCGCTGATCACTGCAATTGAACAAAAGCCGCGGGTCCCCCATGGCACACTGGGATTCCTGCAGCATGAAACAGTTCGACGGGCGATTTATCACGGCTACCAGCATTCCTGGGCGCGAATCGTGCCTCAATGGCATTTGCTAATCGCGCCGTTGCTTGGTTGCCTGGTGCTTTTGGGGTTCCTGATTGTGCTGATTG
>JBPCVB010000466.1:0-2954 GCA_051010855.1 Pirellulaceae bacterium
GGCGATTCTTTGGGCAAGGCGATGGTGCAGTTGCTGACTCAGCCGACCGAACCACGCGTTTTGTTGCTGGGTGATTCGATCTCGATTGGCTACACGCCTTTCGTCAAACACACACTTGGTGAAGATGCATTCGTGGTGCGACCGATGAACCACCATCGGGCAGCCAGGAATTGTCAGGGAACGAGGTTCGGCGTGTCACAAATCGATCGCTGGTTGTCGATCGGAGGGGGCCGGTGGGACGTTATTCATTTCAATTTCGGATTGCATGACCTGAAGCATGTCGATCCGGAGACCGGTCGCAACTCCGGCGACCCGGAACACCCCGAGCAGTCACCTCCAGAACAATACGAGCACCAATTGCGTGAAATCGTGGCCAAGCTCAAGGCCACCGGCGCCGAGCTGATTTTCGCCACGACCACGCCGGTTCCCGAGGGTGGTGTACGGCCGTTTCGAGATCCACACGCTCCTCGGCGATACAACGAAATCGCGCGACGGATCATGGACGAGCATGACATCGCCATTAATGATCTATACACATTTGCCGATGCACGCCTGAGTGACATTCAAAAACCAGTTGACGTGCACTTTACACCCGAGGGCTCTCAGGCAATGGCGCAAGAAGTCGTGCGTCACATCCGCTCGGCTTTGGCTTCCCGGCAGTAACCCGATCCCCGTCATCTTCGTTGTCGTCGTCGTTGTCGTCGTCGTTGTCGTTGTCGCTCGACGTTTTGGGCACAAACAGTCGGGGCTCATTCCAGCCTGATCTGTTCGGCGGCGATAACGCCACCGCGCGGCGTCGCGATTTCTGCGTCGGTGTGTTCAGCTCGACATGGGGGCAATTCTTTACATAACTCCAGACCAGGTGAAAGACCGATTGCGTATAGTGACATAAACCCTGGAACGAACCGTCGCTTGCTCTCACTTATGAGTTCCGAAAATGAACCGAATCCAAAAGATTTTTGTGCCGCTGCTATTGGCCCTGTTGATTCTCGCAGGGGGCTGTTCGGACTTCGAATCGAACACGGATTCGTCAGTCGAAGCGCCGGCCAACGCGACCGCCGACACCGGCCAACGCGCGACTCAACATGAAGCAATCACACAGCCGCTATCCTGCACGATTAATGGCACTGGCTGGAATTGTGACACCGCCGGTGGAATGGTGATGGAAAATCCTCAAACCGGAGAGCGAACTCTGATGTTGACCTTTGAAGCAGGCGATCAGGAAGCGCTTTCGCTGACCTTTGATTTGGCCGACGACAGTCTGATCGCGGCGTCCCTGACAACCATGATGAAAACCAGTCAAGGTGACACGAGGAGCTTCACCGTGGTTTATTACAACAAGTCGAATTCCCCCAACGCAGGCACTGGCTCGGGCAAATTGACCGATCGTTCTGACGACAAGGTATCCGGTACATTTGAAAGTACGATGAAACTGGCCCGGCACGACATTCAGGAACTCGACAATACCGCGGCGCAAGAATTCATCGTCCGGGGGAGTTTCGACGATGTGGAATTCATCGATGCTCACCGTGGCGTGAAATAATCCGGTAGGAGAACGGCGTCGAGGCGATCAAGGAACGCAGGGCCATATGCCGGGACGTTGTTGATCTTGCAGTCTGCCGCCGGATGCCGCAGGTATGGATTTTGGCAGCCGCGGATTGCAGGGGATCATCAATCCCAGACTGGTTTCGTTAAACAATGTTCCCATACCGATGCACAATCTCGGTCATGGATTGTTCGCGCAGGTAGTTCAGCAACTCGACTCGGCCATTGGCCAGGACTTCGCTACGCACGATTGGAAGGTTGCCAATCACCTTGGGAGCGTAGACCTGGGCGTCGTAGTCACCGATGATTCGCAAAGTTCCTCCCGTCATTTGCGATAAACGCCTGGCCAGTTGCTCATCTGTTTCCACCTGCACTTTGATTCGGGCCTTGTCGGCAAGGCCGTCAGCCCAGGCAGTCTTGTCAGCGAGACTGACCATCAACCGCACACCGCACAGCCGGCAGGCAACAACTGCCTTGGCCAGAGCAAGCGGCGGGAGGTCCGAATCCTGAATGCGGATGATGTGCAGCTGGCGAGGCCGGTACCGGAAATGATTGGTTTCACCATGTAGCTGAGAAGGATCGTGTTCCTGCGAGAAGTAATCGCGCCACCACTTCGAGTAGCTTTCGGCCGCCGTCCGCAGGTGTTTACCAGCGGAATCGTCATCGAGCCAGCTGCCGAGTGAGTCCACCAGTCCCGCCACGCGGCTGTCCACGTTGCCATCGGTCGAGGGCAGGGCAGTTTCTGACCAGTCGACCATTGACGCAACATAGTTCGGTCCACCTGCCTTGGCACCGGGTCCGGTCACCGAGTGCTTCCACCCACCAAACGGCTGCCGTTGCACAATGGCGCCGGTCGTGGTGCGGTTGATGTAGGCGTTGCCGACCTCGACTTTTTCCCGCCACTCTTCAATCTCATTTGGATCCAGTGAATGCAGGCCACCGGTTAATCCAAATTCACTCGAGTTCTGGATCTTGATGCCTTCCTCAAATGAATCAATGGGAATGATGCCGAGTACGGGTCCGAAACATTCGGTACGGTGGTACCAGCTACCCGGTTTGACGCCGATGCGGATGCCCGGTGACCACAAGCACGGATTGTCGTCGACGATTTTTGGTTCCAGCAACCATTCCTCGCCCGGGTCAAGTTGTGTGAGTCCCTGTTCCAATTCGCCGGATGGTTTGCGGATGACAGGAGTTACCCTGGTCGACGCATCCCACGAGCCCGCTACGGGCAGGCTGCTGGCCGCATCCTTTAACTGGTTGCGAAACTTTTCACTTTCGTAGACTTCGCGTTGCACCAGCGCCAGACTGGTCGCCGAGCACTTCTGTCCCGAATGTCCAAAGGCGCCTTTGACCAGGTCGCCGACGGCCAGATCCAGGTCAGCAGCGGCCGTAATAATCATGCTGTT
>JBPCVB010000467.1:0-2529 GCA_051010855.1 Pirellulaceae bacterium
ATTAACGTCTGAAAGTCCCGCATGGCGGGCAAGGGCCACGCAAGTATCCAGTGAAAAATTCCCAACAGCGGGAATGCCAGGAGTGCACCGAGCGCCAATTCAAGGCCCCAGTTCTCTGCCAGGAAATTACCTGGAGGCCGATCACGATCGTAGAAGTTGAAATACCAGGCGATGCCCAGACCGAGCAGCAGCAAGAACCCTTCCAGCAACAAACCCATCCATACCAGCGTATGTGGCTGCATTTGCGACTGCTCGCCACTGTCATTGCCCGGCATCGATGTCGGCGTGTCTGCAGACCGTTCCCCAACGGCTTGCGAAACGACTTCCGATTCGCGAGGTTCGAAATCGGACATGGGAAGGGATCCCAGGAGCTGCGCCAAATCCAGCGCTCTATTTTTCCAGGCCGAATCGCTTGATCAACTCATTGGCACCGGGCGTCAGCGACCGGAGCTTGCTGGCCAGCACCTGTTTTTCGGAAGCCGAAGCCTTTTTCGAGCGGGCTTCAATTTCGATAATTCTTTTCCGACGATGCCGGCGTCGCTTGATTTCTTTCTGACGTTCGCTGCAACCCATGACTGTTCCTGTACCGTGCGGTTTGGCGGGAAACCCAAGAGTTTATCCAATCCCCATGCCGGCTTCAACGTGCAAAAGCAGTCCGCCGGTCGACTCAGCCTTGCTGTGGTTCCAGCCACTCGCGAATCAACGGGCGTATTTCGGCCACCAAAAATGCCGACCCGGCCACACACACCAGGTCGTCGAGACCGACGTCGGTCCTCCCCAGACTCCATGCCTCATCAGGCGATGCTGCCAGGACCATTTCCGGCGAGCGTTCCATGTTCGAGACGACTTCACGGGCACAGGACAATAAATTCTCCGGATCGGTAGCCCTTGGGTTCTTTACGAATTGGGTGAAGACCACCTTGTCAAATTCCGGCACAAGGCGGCGCAGCATACCCGGCAGGTCCTTGTCACGACTCGATCCAAACACGAGAACCCGCTTTGCCGCATCACGGCCAGATCGTGAAATACTCTGCAGCGCGGTCATCAACGCCTCGACCGAAGCGACATTGTGCGCCATATCGACGACCAAAAATGGCTGCCGAGCCAGCACCTCGCACCGTCCGATCATCGAGAACTGCCTGAGTGATTCGCGAATCGCCGCTTCGTCGACCTTCCCAGGCCCGTCTCCCTGCATATGCAGCGCGGCGATCGCCAGAGCCGCATTTTCGATCTGGTGCGTACCGGGCGAATTCACTTCCACATCATTCATCTGGTACGTCGATCCATCGGGCAGACGTCCGGATGTATTGAAACGGGTAACCAGTTCACCTGGTTCAGCCGGCAACAGTTCGTATTCAATATCGCGACCAAGTTCGATAAGGGGTGAATCGCCAACCGCGCTCGATTCGCGAATTTCGCGCGCCGCCAACGGATCGATTGCTCCACTAACTACCGGCACATGGCGTTTGATGATGCCTGCCTTCTCCCTGGCAATCCGATCAACGGTCGAACCGAGCTGTAGTGTGTGATCAATGCTGATGTTGGTGATCACACACAATCGAGGCTGGCAAACGTTGGTTGAATCCAGTCGTCCGCCCAACCCGACTTCCAGAACAACCTGTTCCACATTCTGTTGACGAAAATACAGCAACGCAGCGGCAGTGATAATTTCAAAGAAACTGTTCTTGCGCCAGCCGCGGCATTCAGCTTCCACGTCCAGTCGCAACACAGTCGTGCGCAACTCGCCCAGTAACCGGGCAAGGTCACTCGCTGGAATCGGGCTACCATCAACGTTAATTCGTTCACGTATGGTTTCAATGTGCGGCGAACTGTAGACACCGGTACGAACACCGGCGTGAACCAGCGCCCCGCCAATCATCCTGCATACCGAACCCTTGCCCTTGGTTCCAGCGACGTGCACGATTTCATACGCTTCCTGCGGATCGCCCAGTTCTGACAACAAACGGCGCATCGATTCCAGCTTGAAATGCCTCGGGTAGCTGACGTCGACGGTACGCTCGTAGTTGATCCTGCCGAACAGGAAATCCAGTTCGCCTTGCAGCCGGTCATCCCGGGATAAATCGTGATGTTCAGTTAGCATTTTCGCATTGCCAGATTCAGTTCCGGACGGAAAGGGCGGTTGTGCCGGGTAACCTATCCTGGCAAGTCTCGTTTCCACCCCATGGCGGGTCAACTGGAGTTGCGGTCGGTTGAAACAGTGACCTTGGGTTCTTATAGTAAAGGCCGCTGCGAGACCGGTTTTGGCGAGGTTTTGAGATTCCGATCCGCGCCCGCTGGCCAGACGAATTGCCCGCCAGACCAAGCAGGCGGAACGGATTCCCGTGAACCCGAGTCGCTAACAGGCCGTAGAAATCGTAACCTGTACAGCGGCCTGGTGCCCGATTTCCATCTGTGCCGTCCAGCAGGGTTGCTTTTCTGCCAGGATCGTCCCCGCGCGACACTTGATTCCAATCCTTTTTTTTGCTCACACGCGACCGCTGTGCTCCGGTCGCAGGAGTTCTCTTGAAT